>JAYTQD010000098.1:0-13305 GCA_043746935.1 Acidobacteriaceae bacterium
GCGGCCATGCGCTGGATTTGGTTGCCGGGGCAGGACGCGCTGGCTGCGGCACCGGAGTCTAAAGCTATCTTCCGAACGACGATTTCGCTAACCAGTAAACCCAAAGACGCTGTGCTGTTCCTGATTGCGCTGGGAAGCTACAGCGCCACGGTCAACGGGCATCCCGTGGTGAGCAAGCATGAGTGGGGTTCGTTTGATCGCAAGGATATCTCTGGATTTCTGCAGACAGGGAAGAACGTGATTGAAGTCAACGTGACTACTCTGGATGTAGCTTCCGATGGGCCGGGAACCGGTGCCAAAGTAGTGAAAGCAGCGTTAGCGGCGCTTGTGAAAATTACCCACGCGGATGGAAAAGCAACGCGCGTGGTGACAGGTCGTGATTGGGAAGCGAGGGCTGGCGATAAAGCTGCGTGGAGACCCGCTGTTGTATTTGGAGATCTGGACGACGCGCGCCTCGGGGTCCACCCCGGCCCGCTGCCACAGCCGGCTGCGTATTTCCGCAAGAACTTTGCGCTGGCTAAGGCGGTGAAAAGCGCGCGACTTTTCGTCACCGCACTGGGGAGCTACCGGATTTATCTCAACGGAGCGCAGGTTGGGAACGATGTGCTTACGCCGGAGTTCACCGACTACCGCAAGCGCGTGCTCTACCAGGCTTACGATGTCACTGATTTATTGAAGAGCGGTCCGAATGCGCTGGGAGCGGTGTTGGGCGATGGCTGGTACAACAGCGGACTGACCTGGGTGGGAATGCACTTCTTCCCGCCACCGAACCGTTTGCTGACGCAATTGCAGATTGAGTTTGCGGACGGTACGAGGCAAATAGTGGGGAGCGACGGCTCATGGAAGACTGCGGCTTCACCAATCCTGCATTCGGAAATTTATGCAGGCGAGACTTACGACGCTCGGCGCGAGCAAGCGGGATGGAATCAGACGGGTTTTCATGACGCTGGATGGCAGGCTGCGGTTGTTGCTGCGGCACCCCCTGCGACGGTTCAGCTGACCAGTCAGAACACTGAGCCGGTCAAGGTCATCGCAAAGGTTGAACCGAAGGCTGTTGCCGAAGTTGGTGATGGCACCTACGTTTTCGATATGGGTCAGAACATGGTGGGCTGGGCGACGTTGCGCGTCTCCGGAGCCGCCGGGACCAGGGTGCGGATGCGCTTTGCGGAAATCCTCAATCCGGATGGCAGCATC
The DNA here is from genome assembly GCA_043746935.1 of Acidobacteriaceae bacterium. Classification (GTDB taxonomy): domain Bacteria; phylum Acidobacteriota; class Terriglobia; order Terriglobales; family Acidobacteriaceae; genus JANXUC01. The sequence continues at coordinate 1,195 of JAYTQD010000098.1, forward strand.
TACACTTCCAACTTACGCAACGCGGACGCGACTGACTTGTACATTCTGCGAGGCGAGGGGCAAGAGTCGTTCACGCCAAGCTTTACATTCCACGGATTCCGCTATGTGGAGGTGACAGGATATCCGGGGAAGCCGACGCTGGGTGCTTTGACCGGCGAAGTGGTCAGCAGCGTAAACGGTCAGCCCTCGGGAGAGCTAACAACTTCCAGCGCGCTGGTGAATCAGATGTGGTCGATTGGAACCTGGGGGCAGCGCGGGAACTATCTCAGCATTGCGACGGATTGTCCGCAACGGGATGAACGTCTGGGATGGATGGGGGATGCAGGCGTGTTTTGGCGGACCGGCGCTTATAACTACGATGTCGCTGCGTTCTCGCAAAAGTTTATTCAGGACATTGTGGATGCGCAGACTTCACAAGGTGCGTTTAGCAATGTCTCCCCGAATACGCTTCCGTCTGAAGGAGAAAGTACTGAAGGCGCGGACGCTTGGAGCGAAGGCAACGTTGGAGCGCCCGGTTGGGGCGATGCCGGCGTGATTGTGCCGTGGACCACCTGGGTGCAATACGGCAACAGGTCGATGATCGAAGACAACTGGGACGCGATGAAGCATTGGTTGAGCTTTATTCAGGAACGCAATCCCGACTTTCTTCGGAAGAAGGGTGTCGGCCCGAACTTTGCCGATTGGCTGGCACCCGATCCAAACACCAATAAAGATTTGCTGGCGACGGCCTATTGGGCGTTGATTGCGAACATGATGGCAGACATGGCGCGTGCTACTGGAAAAGAGGCCGATGCTCGCCACTACGACGAAGTGGTGCAAAACATTCGGGCGGCTTTTCAAAAGGCATATATCAAGGACAGCGGCGAGGTAGGCACGGGTACGCAGACGTCGTATGTAGTGGCGCTCTATACCAAGATGGCTCCGCCGGCGTTGGAACCGTTACTGGTGGATCGGCTGGTGAAGGACATCGAAGCGCGCGGCTGGCACCTTTCGACTGGATTCCTTGGAACGCCTTTTCTGCTCTTCACGTTGTCGGACCATGGGCGCACGGATGTTGCCTATCGGTTGTTGCTCAATGACACTTATCCTTCGTGGGGATACATGTTGTCCAAGGGCGCGACGACATGGTGGGAGCGGTGGAACGGGGACACGGGGGATCCGTCCATGAATTCGTATAACCACTATGCGTTTGGTTCGGTGATGGCTTGGGTGTATCGCTACGCGGCGGGGATTGATACGACGCTGGATGCTCCGGGGTTCAAGCGGATTGTGATTCATCCGCGTTTGGATGCGCGCATGACCTCGGTACACGGAGAGTACGATTCCTCTTACGGGAAGATCATCAGCGACTGGAAGAACGAGCCGGGGCATCCGTTCCAATTAAAGGTCACAATTCCGGCGAACACCACCGCGAAGGTGGTTTTGCCCGCGGGTGAAGGTCAAACTGTAACTTTGGACGGCCAAGGCGCCCAGACCCATCTTGAGGATGGGCTGCAAGTGGTGGATGTGGGTTCGGGGTCGCACAGCTTGGAGGTGAAATAGGCTGCGCGTTGGATCTGGGAGCGCCTCACCACGGCGGCGCTGGCCAGGTTCACCGGTTTGCCGGGTTTGCTGGTTTTGCCCCCCAATGAATGGATCTTTACGGGTAGTGGTCTAATTCCGTGTTGCTGAATCTTCGGTAGGCCACGGCTCTCTTCGTTTCACTTTCTCCTCAAAGACCCGCAGTGATTGTCGAAGCTCTTTAATCCGCGCTTTCGTGTGGATTGCCGCATCCTGCCAACTGCGGATGTTTTCCCCAAATTTTTGTGATTTAGCTATTGACATTTTATTTAGACCGTCTAATATATATGTTGTAGGAGAGACACTCATGGCTCAATCTCCAATCATCAAGACAATGGATGAAATGCTGGGGAAGCTCACAGAAGCAACCCAAACGTACCGCGAGGCCGAAAAAGCCGTGACGGAGTATACAAACGCGATCCGCGCACTGGCTCAGGTTTGCGAGGACGAGGACACCAAGGTGACTTACCTGCTTGCCCTCGAAGAAATCAGCGGTAGGCCCGGGTTTGCGGATGCGATTCGATCTGCTCTTAGGGCCGCTCGGGAAACTCAGACAACTATCCAAATCAAGGGAACGATAATTTTGATGAAGAAGATGGATTTGTCTGTCTATTCCAACCCGATGGCCTCGATTCATACGACATTGCGTCGAATGAAGGACAGAGGCGAGGTTGAAGAAGTTATCAACGATAAAGGCGAGAAGGCTTATCGGCTTCTGCCCGGTTCGCCCGGTGTGCCACTTCCTAACCAGGATGACATTGCTCGACAGCGAGAGAGAGAGGGCAAAGCTTCGATTCCTCCGTCTGGGCGCTACGGATTGCCGAAGCGTAGCATGCGGGAGAGTTTGTATGGCACCAAGCCGAAATGACTTTGGCGTTAAATGCGAAAGCCCCGCGTCAACGGGGCTTTCAGAAAGGATGCAATCAGCATGAAGATAACGATCACAATCCGCTTCGCTGACGGTCAGACCGTGGAAATCGCGGTCCAGCCACCACCCTAAACCATAGCGCTTAACACTAAGCGCCCCGTCGTCTGCTTGAGCAGGCGGCGGGGCTAATCCAAAGCGCGAAGTGACCCACGCCTCAGACCACACCATATTTTGGCTGGTTTCTCCGCAAAAGGCAAGAGGAGAAACCCCATGACCTGCATTCGATGTAACCACAGTTCTGCCAAGCGTTTTGGAACATACGGCAAGCGTAGAGTTCAACGCTCGCGCTGCAATTCCTGCCACGCCACCTTTGCCGATCCTGCTACTCCGAAGCCCCTCGGCAACCACTGCACGAGTCCCGAAGCGGCATCCAAAGCGTTCGCGCTGATGCTGGAAGGCATGAGCATTCGGGCCATTTCCCGGCGTTACCGGGCTGCACAAAACCACGATTCTTTCCTTGCTCGAAACGGCTGGAGGAAATGCCAAAAGCTGTGGGACTCGCGCATTCGTGGAATCCGAACCCAGTTCGTACAGGCCGACGAAATTTGGACCTACGTTGGCTGCCACCACCGCCGCCTACCTGTAAGTCCAGTACCATCTTTACGTGAAGCGATGTGAGGAGACGCGTAAGCGTGTATTCTCATTCGTTACTGGAGGCTGCATCATGGCAGTGCGGTGGCATGAGCAGGTGGCAAAGGCGCTCGATTCCTTTCGTATTGAGCTTCCTTCGTGGGGATTCGCCAACACGGGGACGCGCTTTGGCAAATTCATTCAGCCTGCTGCCGCGACCAATACTGCGGAAAAGCTTTCCGACGCTGGACTGGTACACTCCCTCACCGGGGTCTGTCCTACGGTCGCACTTCATGTGCTTTGGGACTTTCCGGAAGGGCTGGCGAGCGCTGCCGAAGTTAGTGACACGGCGAAGCGCTGCGGTGTCAAAGCTGGATCGATCAACCCGAATCTTTTTCAGGATCAAATCTACAAATTTGGATCGTTTGGGAATCCGGACCCCGAGAAGCGAGAAGCGGCGATGCAGCATGCGTTTGACAGTGTGCGAATCGCGCAGCAAACGGGCAGCCGCGATATTTCCTTGTGGTTTGCTGACGGATCGAATTACCCGGGGACGGCGAATATCCGACATCGCAAGGGCTGGTTCGAGAAGGGATTGGCAACGCTGCATGCGGAGCTTTCAGCGGATCAGCGGATGCTGGTGGAATACAAGCCCTTCGAGCCGGCGTTCTATCACACGGACATCGCTGACTGGGGAATGGCGCTCCTGCTGTCCCGCGCCGCTGGGCCGCAAGCGAAGGTTCTCGTCGATACCGGGCACCACTACGCGGCGCAAAATATTGAGCAGATCGTGGCCTGGTTGCTCTCGGAAAATATGCTGGGCGGATTCCATTTCAATGACCGCCGCTACGCCGACGACGACTTGACGCTGGGTTCCATCGATCCCTATCAAATATTCCGCATCTTCCATGAGATCCGTTACTTTGAGTGGGAGTCTGGGCAGCGCGCGGACATTGCGTACATGGTGGACCAAAGTCACAATCTGAAAGGCAAGATCGAAGCCATGATCCAAACCGTAAGCATGGCCCAGGAATTGTTTGCCAAGGCCGCGCTGGTGGATCACGCCAAGCTCGCGGCGGCGCAGAAGGCGTGCGAGTTGGTAGTGGCGGAGTCGCTGCTGCAAGATGCTTTCGCCACGGACGTGCGTCCGGCGATTCGCGAATGGCGAACGTCGGAAGGGCTTCCGGCAGATCCGATGGCGGCGTTCCGAGAGTCTGGTTATCTGGAACGCATTACGCAGGAGCGGGCATCGCGCAACGCCAAGAATGTTTCCTCGTATGCCTAGCTCCGACAGCCACCGGCGGTATCTCGCTCTGGACTTCGGCGCAGAGAGTGGCCGTGCCGTATTGGCACACCTGCATTCAGGCGTCATCACCACAGAGGAGATTCATCGTTTCCCCAACGAGCCCGTGGAGTACGCAGGTAGTCGGCATTGGGATGTGATGCGGCTGTGGTTGGAAGTGCGGAGGGCCTTGAGCAAGTTGGAGGAGTTCGAGCTGTCGGGGATTGGCGTGGATGCGTGGGGCGTGGACTATGCGCTGTTGGGGGAGGGCGGGGAACTCTTGCAAAATCCTTATCACTATCGCGATTCCCGCACGGACGGCGTGATGGAAGCTGTGTTCGCCAAAGTCCCGCGGCAGGAGATTTACGCCGCTACCGGCATTCAGTTCATGCAGATCAATACTCTCTATCAACTCTATGCTGCGGTGCGTGACACACCGAGCATCGTGAATGCGGCGCGGCAGTTGCTCACCATCCCTGATTTGTTCCACTATTGGCTCACTGGTGCAGCGGTGTGTGAGTTCACCAACGCGACCACCACGCAGATGGTCAATCCTGTGACGCGCAATTGGGCGATGGATTTGATGGAGAGGCTCGGCTTGCCGGCGCAGCTTCCCACGAGAATTGTAGAACCGGGGACTGTCGTCGGCAGCTTACTGCCCAGCATCGCCGGGACCATGCCGCTTTCCCGCGCCCCGGTGATCGCCCCGGCTACGCATGACACCGGCTCGGCGGTCGCGGCGATTGCCGCCCGCAACGGCGTTGCATTTCTCAGTTCCGGAACGTGGTCACTGCTGGGAACGGAGTTGGACGCGCCGGTGCTGACCCGGGAGGCGCTTCGGCTCAACTTCACCAATGAGGGCGGCGTCTGCGGCACCACGCGGCTACTGAAAAACGTGATGGGATTGTGGATGCTGCAATGCTGCCGCCAAACATGGGCGGCCCAGGGACAGACTTACGACTATCGCGAACTCATGGAGCTGGCCAGCCGGGAAGCTCCGTTCCAGCATCTTGTGGATCCCGACAGTCCCGGTTTCCTGCGGCCCGTCGATATGCCAGCCGCGATTAATCAATTTTGCGCGACTACAGGACAGCCGGTTCCAAAAAATCACGGCGCCTATGCTCGTACTATCCTGGAGAGTCTGGCACTGAAGTACCGGCTGGTTCTTAACTCGCTGGAGCAGCTTAGCGGTACGCCCATCCACCAGATTCGTGTGATTGGTGGAGGTTCCAAGAACCGCCTGCTCAACCAGTTCACTGCTGACGCCACCGGACGTCAAGTTGTGGCGGGGCCTGCGGAAGCGACCGCGCTCGGCAACGTCGCGATGCAGATGGTGGCAACCGGGGCCGCAGGTTCGCTGGCTGAGGTTCGCGCCATCATTGATCATTCTTTTCCCACGGAAGTGTTTGCACCCGGAGACACGGCGCGTTGGGATGAGCAATTTGGACGGTTCTATCAATACAGTGAGATGACTCATGCCTGAGACGAAAACCACCATTCATTTGAAAGATTTATGGGACGACGACGTCGCGCGGCCCCTCGAAGGAAACCAACTGGCGCTGTTGCGCTATCGCTCGAACCTCTTGGGAGCGGATCTGCGCATCACCAATTTTGGCGGTGGTAACACTAGTTCCAAAATAGAAATTCAAGATCCATTCACGGGTACTCCGGTGCGCGTGCTGGCCGTCAAGGGCAGTGGCGGTGATATCGGTTCGATCAAGGAATCGGGTTTTGCGCTGCTGTATCTGGACCGCCTGGAACAGCTCAAGGGCATCTACAAGGGGGAAGCCCATGAAGATGAGATGGTCGGATTTTATCCGCTCTCGGCATTTGGCGAGAATCGTGTCGCCGCTTCAATCGACACCGCTCTGCATGCATTTCTGCCTTGGGCGCATGTGGACCACTTGCATCCGGACTGGGCGATGGCTCTGGCCGCCAGCGCGAACGGAAAACGTAAGCTCGAAGAGTTCAACAAGGAATTCCAGCGCAACATCGTTTGGATTCCGTGGCAGCGGCCCGGGTTTGAGCTGGCTCTGATGCTGCACAGCGCCATCCAGACAAATCCCACGGCCGACGGCATTATTCTAGGCGGCCACGGCCTGTTTACTTGGGGGAACACGCAGCGCGAATGCTATCTCAACAGCATCCATACCATTGACGAGATGGGCGAGTTCATCCAGTCGCATCAAGGAAAGAAGGGACCGTTGTTTGGCGGCCTGAATCACTCCCCGAAGGCCGAGCGGCAGCAGGTCGCGGCCTCGATTTTGCCCGCGCTGCGCGGAGCTGTTTCTTCCAACCGCCGCGTGGTGGCGCACTACACCGACGATAAGGATGCCCTAACATTTGCCGGTTCGGCATGGTGCGCTGAGTTGAGCGCGCTGGGCACCAGTTGCCCAGACCATTTTCTGCGCACCAGGGTTTGCCCGATGGTCATTCCATGGAATCCAGCAACGGAAGATGCCACAAATCTCAAAGGCCGGATCCAAGAGAGCGTCATCGCCTACCGCGCGGAGTACAAGAAGTACTACGAAGCATGGGCTGTGCCAGGATCACCCAAGCTTCGCGACACAAATCCGTCCGTGGTCATCATTCCTGGCCTCGGCTTATTTGGCTTTGGCAAGAGCAAGACGGAAGCCCGCATCACGACGGAATTCTTTATCAATGCGATTCATGTGATGGCGGGCGCCAACGCGCTCGAAGATCCCACCGGAGATGTCGCGCATCCCCTGCCGCAAGCCCGACGTCCGGAGGAATCGATGCACTTCGCGCAATTCCATAACTACGTGGCGCTGCCGCGATCTGAAGCGTTCCGGATCGAGTATTGGACTCTCGAAGAGGCGAAGCTGCAACGCATGCCTCCCGAAGCCGAATTCAGCCGGAAGATAGCTCTTGTGATCGGCGGCGGCAGCGGCATTGGGCGAGAAGTTGTGCTTTTGCTCGCCAAAGCGGGCGCCAACGTTGTGGTCGCGGACCTCGACGAGGCCACCGCCAAAGCCGCAGCCGACGAAGCTTGTACGCTGGGCTCGCGCGAAGCGTTCGCCCATACGTCCGTCGACCTCGGGTCCAGTGAGAGCTTGGCGCAAGCCGTGCGGTTCACGGTCCAGCGTTTTGGCGGCATCGATGCCGTAGTCAATACCGCCGCTCTTTATCCGCTTCCTGGCGAGAACGGCGAGTTAAGCGACGGCCTCTGGTCCAAGACATTCTTGATCAACGTGACCGGCAACTACTTGCTGGCGCGGGAAACCGAGTGGGTCTTCCGCGATCAGAATCTTCCGTCGTCGATGGTGCTGACCAGTTCGGCTAACGCACTCGTTCCGAAGAAGGGAAGTGAAGCCTACGACATCAGTAAGACCGCACTGAACCATCTCGTGCGGGAGCTAGCCATCAAACTTGCGCCGCACGTTCGCGTGAACGGCATAGCACCCGCGACGGTCGTGGCAGGATCGACGATGTTTCCCCGCGACCGTGTGATGCAGTCACTGCAAAAGTACAAGATCGAATTTGCCGAATCGGAGTCCACCGAAAACCTCCGTTCCAAACTCGCTGACTTCTATGCCCAACGCACCCTGACCAAGCGGCCGATTTTGCCGCAAGATTGCGCGCAGGCCATCGTATGGCTGGCCGGAGACAAGGGCGCCAAGACCACGGGTCACATTATTCCCGTGGACGGCGGCCTAACCGAAGCATTCTTACGATAGGGAGACCTGATGCAACGGATCTGCTTTGTTCTTCAAGTGAAACCTGATCGGCTGGACGAATACAAGCGGCGCCACCGCGAAGTGTGGCCCGAGATGTTATCCGCCTTGCGCGAGACCGGCTGGACCAACTACTCGTTATTTCTGCGTCCAGACGGCATGTTGGTGGGTTATCTGGAAACGGAAGACTTTGCCGCGGCCCGCGCCGGAATGGCCGCGCGTGAGGTTAACCAGCGCTGGCAGAACGAAATGGGCGATTTCTTTCAACAGTCGGATGGCATTCTGCCTGATCGCGCCATGCAGCCGCTGGAAGAAGTGTTTCATGTTTGAATCGTTTCACCCGCAGTCACAAATCTAGAGACAGGATCGAGGCATCATGGTTTCCAATCCCGCACTCGGGGTTCTGTTTCACTGGCTGGGCGGACTGGCATCGGCCAGTTTTTATGTTCCTTATCGCGGCGTGAAGGGTTGGGCGTGGGAAACGTACTGGCTTGTCGGAGGCGTCTTCAGTTGGATCATCGCGCCCTGGTTAGTGGCTGGCCTGATGACAAAGGATCTGTTTGCCGTGCTGTCGGAAGCGCCCACGAAAGCGGTGTTCTGGGCTTTCTTCTTTGGCCTGCTCTGGGGGATTGGTGGCCTGACGTTTGGGCTGACGATGCGCTATCTCGGTATGTCGCTTGGTATGGCCGTGGCACTCGGTTTGTGCGCCGCGTTTGGCACGCTGATGCCGCCTATTTTTGCGGGTACGTTCCTCAGCCAAGTGCTGGGAACCTCGTCTGGGCGCGTCATCTTAATTGGAATTGTCGTGTGTTTATTGGGAATCGCGGTAGCAGGACTGGCAGGACTAGCGAAAGAGCGCACGGTTACTCCCGAGCAACAACGCGCGTCGATCAAAGAATTTAGCCTAAAGAAAGGCCTCGCCGTCGCTACGCTTTCCGGTGTGATGAGCGCCTGTTTCGCCTACGGATTGGCTGCGGGATCGCCGATCAAAGCGCTGACCTTGCGGCACGGCACGGCGACGCTATGGCAGGGACTGCCGGTCCTGATTGTGGTGCTGGTGGGCGGTTTTACCACGAACTTTCTGTGGTGCCTCATCTTGAATGTGCGCAATCGTACTGGTCACCAATACTTCTCGCCCGCAGAACCAAACGCCGCGACCGGCCCCACTCCCATGCTTTCCAATTACTTGTTCTGCGCCCTGGCTGGCGTTACCTGGTACTTCCAGTTTTTCTTCTACACCATGGGAGAGACGCAGATGGGCCGGTACGGCTTTTCCAGTTGGACGCTGCACATGGCCAGCATAATCATTTTCAGCACGCTGTGGGGGATTGGCTTGCGGGAATGGAAAGGCTCTGGCGTGCCTGCCATGCGGTTACTGACACTGTCGTTGGTGCTGCTTGTGGGTTCGACAGTGATTGTGGGGTATGGCAACTATCTGGCCATTGCTCCTTAACGACTTCAGGTGAGAGGGTAGGGGTACGAAACGCATTGTTTCGTTGAGCGCAGTGTTATCGTGTCGGGATAAGTACTGCAAGGCAGAGAGAACTTCGACAAGGACTGGGCACCCGGTTGCTTTAGGGGAGTGCACCTTTGGTGACTCCCGGGTCGCATCTGAGGTGCTAAACTCCAACCTTAAAAGTAAGGTAGCGAGCGCGCCCGAGAACCGGATGGCGAAAGTAGCCCAAAATCAGCGCAATTGGTCGTTTTCATGGCGCGGATTCGCAGCGCGGCTGGGGCACGTTCTGGCGGCCTTGTGCTTGTGGGCATCCGTTTTACCCGTACCCGCGTGGGCGCAGATTTCTCCCGGTCCGCTTTCCCGTGCTCACCAATCGCTCGACAGCGCATTGCACTGCACCGACTGCCACAAACTGGGTTCCGCAGCTACTCTGAAGTGCCTCAGCTGTCACACGGAAATTGCCGGACGCCTGGGCGCGGGCAAGGGTCTGCACGCCACCTATAACATTCCAAAAGGGAACGACAAAGAGTGTTCCAAGTGCCACTCGGAACACAACGGGGAAGATTTTCCCCTGATTAAATGGGACACCAAAACCTTCGATCACAAACTGACCGGATATGTTCTTGAAGGGAAACATCAAGGCGTGGCCTGCAACAAGTGCCATACGGCCGAGCACGTTTCCCCAGCGGCGCGTGCGATGGTTAAGATCAAGAATCTAGCGCGAACTTTCCTGGGGACTCCCCAGACCTGCGTCACCTGCCACGAAGACAAACACAAGGGCCGACTAGGAGCCGACTGTCTGCAATGCCATAACTACACCGACTGGAAAACGGTGACCGTTGGCAAATTCGATCACAGCAAGACGCGCTATCCGCTCACCGGGCAGCACGCGCAGGTGAAGTGCGAAAAATGCCATACGCCGGACGCGGACGGCAAGGCGCGCTATGCCGGGTTCCCGTTTGGCAAATGCGCGGATTGCCACGTTGACTTTCACCATGGCAGCTTCCCGCAGGGCTGCGAATCCTGCCACAGCACAGCAAGCTGGAAAAAGGTTTCCCTGGCTGGGGTGGACAGGAACTTCGACCATTCGAAGACCAAATATCCTCTCCTCGGGAAGCACGCCACGGTGGACTGCGCGTTGTGCCATAAGGGTGGCGATTTTAAGAAAGAGATCCCGTTTGCCAAGTGTACGGATTGCCATCTGCCCGATCCGCACAACGGGCAATTTACGAAGCGGCCCCAGGGCATCGAGTGCTCATCGTGCCATACGGTGGATGGTTTCAAGCCGTCAACATTTACGGCCAAAGACCATACGACGAGCGACTATCCGCTGGACGGCAAGCACTTTACTGTGGAGTGCGCCAAGTGCCACATTCCCAAAGGGAAGGACACGCTCTACAAGATTAAGTTCCAGAAATGTACCGACTGCCACGAGGATGGGCACGATGGCCAATTCGCCGCAGCCCCGAATCTGAACCAGTGCGAGAAATGCCATACGGTGGAGGGTTTCAAGCCCTCCACCTTCACGCTGAAGAGACACAAGGACACCCGCTTTGTTCTGACCGGGGGCCACGTGGCCATCCCCTGCGGCGATTGCCACAAAGAGCCGGAGCATCCGGAAGCAAAGCCGAAGCCGGTGGTGTTCTACCATTGGAAGGACCTGAACTGCGAGACCTGCCACGAGGATCCGCACAAAGCGCAGTTTGCCAAGCGCATGCAGGAGCTTCGCGCCGACGGAACCCCGGCTGGTTGCGAAGGCTGCCATTCCACCAAGAATTGGAAGGATGTCCAGAAGTTCGATCACAGCAAGACCACGTTTCCCTTGGCCGGAGCGCACAAGGCCACCGCGTGCATCGATTGCCACAAGCCGCCCGATATGGAGACCAAGCTGGTCAAGGCGGATTTCACGGCGGCACCCATCAAGTGCGAAGGGTGCCACGAGGATGCCCACGGCAAACAGTTTGAGAAGGATGGCGTGACGTCGTGCGTCGATTGTCATAACAGCGCAAAGTGGAAACCGGCAGAGTTTGATCACGACAAACGGACGAAGTTTGCATTGCAGGGCTTGCATCAAAACGTGCCTTGCGCGGGCTGCCATAAGGACAACCGGGAATTTGAGGGAAAAAACGTCCTCTTCTACCAGCACACGCCCAAGGAATGCGAGGGCTGCCACGCGCCTGGAACCCTGCCAAAGAACAAGGCATCGTAGGCCCGTAACTGCTGAGTGTGCAAAGATTTGCACCTTGCAAGGCAGGTAATAACTGCAAAAAAAGCTGAAGAAGTTACCCTGCGCAGGTGTACATTGTTTCCGTAGACGAATCTAGGGAGTTTACGGTATCCGTTGAAAACATGTACTACCGTAACTTTTCCCACAGGATTCCCTAGAGCTACTCTAGCTGGACGACGAATTGCAGAGGTATTGGCTCCCCCCGACATTCGGGATATGTACGTTGGAGTGCCGATTCCACACGGACGACGAATGGTGAGACTGAAAAGATTTGCCGGTTTGGGTCTGCTTCTGGCGATGTTCGCCGCTACGATGGCGAGCAGTCAGACGCCCGGAATCGCCACGTCGCAGAGTCCCCACGGCAATCTCAATGTTCCCTGCCAGAACTGCCAT
>JAYTQD010000099.1:0-5019 GCA_043746935.1 Acidobacteriaceae bacterium
GTCGTTTTGCGATTGCTTCATAATCTTCGTATCTCCTGAATTCAAGCTATGCATCCTTAGCCGTTAGTTGTGACTTCCACAACTTCCACACCCACCACCGGGGCTGGCATTGCTCAACACCGGCAGCAGTACCGAGGGAGATTTCCATGATTCCACGTCAATCTCCTGCGCCGCAATCCGCGCTGCGGATGCCTTCAAAGCTTGGTGGCGCTCGCTCCCGTTACAACAGTCACAGTCACCATGCTGCGGCACGTCAAAACCCAGTGCCATGGCACGCAAGTGAGCTACTTCGCACAGGAACTCGACGGGAGACTCAGGGTCACCATCCGCATTTTCCAGTTCCGCTGTGGCGGGACACATACCGCATAGGGGTTGAATCTTGCAGGTAGAACACTTCGTTGGCCGTTTCCGTTTTTTCTCCAAACGAATTTGGCCGAGAAAATTCTCCCAACCATGCTTCACTCCACCTTCGCGGATGTTATAGGTTTCCTTTTGCGAGAGAACGCAAATGCTCATGTCGCCATAAGGATTGACCGCAAATGAGTTCATCCCCCCACCGCAAAAATACAGATTCTCGTGATCTTCGAGACCCGGAGGCATTGACAAGCCGCGCTCCGCCAGACGTCCATATTCCACACGGTTCTTGGGTGGGTGCATATCGATGGCAACCACTTCTTCCGGCGACAAACGCACCGCTAAGGGACTTTGCGAACAATCCAGGCGCGGATTGATCAGGGCATCGAGCTTAAATTCCAACCCCAAGTCCTCTTCCGCGAACCGCTTCATGGCGAACACTTCGTGCTTGTTGATCGTCGTGGGCACGGTTTTCAGCTTCAGTGGCAGCTTGCGCTGGCGCAGGTTTTCAATACCCCGGAGGCAGCGATCATAGGACCCTGGGATTCCCGTCAACGCCTCGTAGGTTTCTTTCGTACGTCCGTACAACGTGATCTCGATGGAAAACGGCGGCCATTCCGCAAGATAGTCGGCAATCTTCTCGTTGATCAGCGTGCCGTTGGTGAACAGCGTGATGAGGAAGCCCTTTTTCTTGGCGTAGGTGTAAATTTCGAGAAAGTCTTTGCGGGCAAAGATTTCGCCTCCGCTATATAGAACCCAGAACGTGCCCAGATCGGCAAGTTCATCCAACATCCGCATGTGCTCTTCTTTACTGAGTTCGCGGTTGCGGGCGGGCAGATCGCCCATGGGCAGGTTGTTGTAACAGTGGAGACATTCAAGGGGACAACGACGGGTGACTTCAATGGCCACTTCCATCGGCGCACGCTGGCCGCCGTAATGCGAGTGGATGGATCCGCTGAGTTCCCCGTAGGTAGCTGTGTCCATTTGTGCCTCTCCCCAGACTACAACACTGTCTTTCCGCAGTTTACTTGATCTTCGGCAAACCGTGTCAGAGATTCGTCGGCTACTGACCTGCCATTTGGACAACCCCGGCGGCTTGCGCCTCATTTAGGAAAACTTCGAGGTCTTCACGCGCTTTTTCCTGACTGACGTCGTAGGTATCGGCCACGACATTCACTAGGTCGTCCACCGTGCGAGGCTTTTCGAGCGCCTCCCAAATGGTGCTACCCACGCTGTTGAAGCTAAACAAAGAAGCCAAATCGGCCACCCCACGGCGTACCGGGACAATCAGCGTTTCTCCAGCAATGACGCGGGAAACTACGTTGCCGGAACGAACGAATTGGGGGGACGTGGACATAAAGTATGAGGTGCAGGGCTGTAAGGTGAATATACGCAATGCCTTATGCGTTTTCAATGTCTTCGGACGGCCGAGGGCGGCCGTCCCCACGCAAGCTAGGCTTTCTTCCCTTCCGCCAGGGTTCGGACCACATCCTTGAACACTCTGCCGCGATGTTCATAGCTTTGGAACTGGTCGAAACTGGCGCAGGCGGGGGCGAGCAGCACGACATCGCCGGGTTTAGCGGCGGCTGAGGCGCGGTGGACGGCGGATTCCAGAGTGCCGGAGGGAACGATCTCCGCAGCTTGCTGGATTTGGCTGGCGATCTTCTCCGCCGCCGCGCCGATGGTGTAGACCCGCTTGACGCGCTCGCGAAGCAAGCTGTTGAGAACCGAGTAGTCGCTACCTTTGTCCTTGCCGCCAAGAATCAGGTGGATATTGGCCGGGAAAGACTCGAGAGCTTTGATTGTCGCATCCACGTTAGTGGCTTTGGAGTCGTTGAAGTAGCGGACGCCTGCAATTTCGGCAACGAACTCGAGGCGGTGCTCGACGGCCTTGAAGGCTCGCACGGCTTGGCGGATTTTGTCGGCGGGACATCCGGCGAGGCTGGCCATACAGACGGCCGCGAGGACGTTTTCCAGGTTATGCGCGCCTTGGAGGGTAATTTCGCTAACCGGAAGAACTTCGTGGGCATTGGAATTGGCTTGGTCGCGAAAGAAAATCTTGCCGTCACGGACGAAGGCTCCCGCAGAGACTTCCTGGCGGCGGCTGAAGTGCAAGAGCGGGCACGGAACGCGGCTGGTGAGAGCGTTGGCAGCGGCATCATCGGCGTTGAGCACGCAGTATTCGGTCTCGTTCTGATTTTCGAAAATCCTGGCTTTGGCGTCGACGTAGGCTTCCAGCGTGCGATGGCGGTCGAGATGGTCCGGCGTGATATTGAGGATGGCCGAAATGAACGGTCGGAAGGTTTGGATGGTTTCGAGCTGAAAGCTGGAGACTTCCAGCACCACGAACGTCGCGGGCGTGGTCTGATCGACGAGCGAGATGGCAGGCGTGCCGATGTTGCCGCCGACCACGACCGGGAACCCGCTGGCGGCAAGGATTTCACCGGTGAGCGTGGTGGTGGTCGTTTTACCGTTCGATCCAGTAATCGCCAGAATGCGACCTGGCAGAAATTGCGCGGCCAGTTCGATTTCGCCAATGATGGGCACGCCTTGGACGCGGGCTTGCACGAGAGGAGCGCTATCGGACGGGACGCCGGGACTGACGACAATCAGGTCTTGCCCGCGAAATGTGCGCTCGCCGTGGCCGCCGGTTTCGACGGCGATGCCGCGATCGAGCAGGGCGGGGATCTCGTTAGCGAGCTGCTCGGGGCTTTTGGAGTCTGAGACTGTGACTTTGGCTCCACGGGCTTGCAAGAATTGCGCGGAGGCAACGCCGGATTTCCCGAGGCCAACAACGAGGACGCGTTTGTCTTTTAGCTCCATCGGTGAGCTACCTTAGCTTCAACGTCGTCAATGCGAATAACGCAAACACCAGCGACGCAATCCAGAATCGCACAATCACCTTCGACTCGGACCACCCGAGTAGCTCGAAGTGGTGATGAATCGGTGCCATCTTGAAGATGCGTTTCTTGCGTAGTTTGTACGACCCGACCTGCAAAATTACCGACAGCGCTTCAATCACAAAGACGCCGCCGATAAACGGTAACAGCAGTTCCTGTTTAATAACAACAGCGACCGTGCCAATCGCGCCGCCGAGTCCGAGCGAGCCGACATCCCCCATAAAGACTTCCGCCGGGTGCGCGTTGTACCAGAGGAAGCCGATGGCAGACCCAACCATGGCGCCGCAGAAGACAGTGAGTTCACCGACCTGTGGCATGCGCTGCAGTTCAAGGTAGTCGGCGAAAACCGCGTGGCCGCTGACATAGGTGAGGACGGACAGCGCCCCCGCCGCGATCACGGTGCAGCCGATGGCTAGGCCGTCGAGTCCGTCTGTAAGATTCACGGCGTTGCTCGAACCCACGATGACGATGCAAACAAACGCAACGAAGGGCAGAAACGCCAGCGGCCACAGGTAGGGATGATGCAGCACGGATGCCACGACCAGGTCCGGACTAAAATGTTTTGCAAACGGAACAACAAGCTTGGTGGAATACATGCCCTTCGTCTGCATGGTAATGAGCGCCACGGCGATCAGGAACGCCACCAGAGTTTGCAGGCCAAGTTTTGCGCGCGCCGTGAGGCCGAGGTTGCGCTTGTGAATCACCTTTTGGTAGTCGTCCGCAAAACCAATGGCGGAATACGCAACGGTGGAGAGCACTGTAATCCAAATGAAGCGGTTGCTCAGATCCGCCCAGAGCAGCGTGGGCACAATCATGGAGATGGTGATCAGCAACCCGCCCATGGTCGGCGTGCCCGCCTTTTTCTGGTGCGCCTTCGGTCCTTCATCGCGAATGTACTGGCCAATCTGGAATTCCTGTAAGCGGCGAATAACAACCGGCCCGATGACGAGCCCGGTGAAGAGTGCCGTTAAGCTAGCAAACGCCGTGCGGAACGTGAGATAGCGAAAAATGCGAAACAGCGACAGCGCCGGGAACGCATGATAGAGCTTCTGATAGAGCAGCCAGTAGAGCAATGCGCCTCCGCGGTGAATCCGTAGCGTTCCAGATATGAACTATTCTGCTGCCTTCCAAGTTTCCAAAGCTACTTCAAGCTTAACGCCGCGAGACGCCTTGAGCAGCACGGCGTCCCCCGGCTTGGCTTCCTGCGCCAGCCACGCTCCAGCTTCTTCGGGCGAGGCCACAAACTCGGCGGGTGTCCCGGCCTTGCGGGCTTCCTCCACCATCGCTTGCGCCAGCCCCCGCACGCCAATGAGCTGGCTGATTTTCATCTCCGCCATGTGGCGGCCACATTCGCGATGCATTTGTTCTGCTTTTGGTCCAAGCTCCAGCATCTCTCCCGCGACCACGATACGCCGTTGCGCCGACATACTGGCGAGCGCATCCACCATGAAATTGAGAGCCTTCGGATTGGAATTGTAGCAGTCGTTGATGACAGTAACGCCGCGCACGTCGAGAATCTGGCCGCGCTTGGAAGCGGGCTGTAGCGAAGGCAACGCGGCCGCGACTTCGGATGGCGGTATACCGCTTTCCAGCGCCACCGCTGCCGCCGCCAGCACATTATAAATATTGTGCGTGCCAACCAGCGGAAGCTGGACCGGCTGGCTCAAACCATACGCGACAAGGTCGAACGTGGCCCCATGCGCTCCTCGTGTTTGGATATTGGCGGCGCTCACATCGGCAGTGGGCTTCAAGCCAAACGTTACGA
>JAYTQD010000100.1:0-4993 GCA_043746935.1 Acidobacteriaceae bacterium
GCTAGCGCTGGCAGCCGACAGACACTACGTAAGTCGTAGTAGTCGTATTGTACGAAAGCTACGACTCTCGTAGCAATATGTCGGAGCCAAAGGATGTCATTGCTGCGAAGGGGGTGTGGCAGAAGCGCTTGAAGGAGGCGCGACTCGCCCGTGGCCTTAGCCAGAAGCAACTTGGCGTCGAAGCCGGGTTGGATGAATTCGTAGCGTCGACGCGGCTCAATCGGTACGAGGTCGGCGTACACGCGCCCGACTATCCAATGTCAGTTCGTCTGGCCAAGGTGCTGGAGGTGCCGGTGGCGTACCTGTACTGCGACAGCGACGAACTGGCCAGAATGGTGCTCGCTTTTCACAGAGCGCCAAAGCAGGCGCGGCGGCAGGCGATGACGCTGCTGAGCGAATCCGCGAGCGGTTGAGGGTGGCGTCGGCCGCCGACCGCGTGATTGAGCAGTGCGGCATAAACCCACCATAAGAATGGCCGACCGCCGGTCCGAACAGAGACACCAATCATGCAGCCTCCGGCACCTGCAGACCTTGTTCTGGGTCGGCCGGAACTGCTAGAGACTCTGTTCTCGCGGTGATGGCTCCAAGCACGTCGCGCTTGCGATCCAAGATGGCCAGCATTCGATCGTCCAAGGTGTCGCGAGCATGCAGGTAGCTGATCGTGACTTGACCTTTTTGCCCGATTCGGTGGACTCTGTCTTCCGCCTGTTCCAGGGCGGCGGGCGTCCAGTCCAGTTCGACCATCAGCACACGCTGCGCGGCGGTCAAGGTGATCGCGGTTTGTGCTGCCTTCAGTGAACAAACCAGCAGACGTGCGGATGGGTCTTGCTGAAACTGTTCAATCGCAGCATGCCGCGCCTTTGCACTCATCCCACCGGCGATCGCCAACGGTGTGGCCAAGTCGGTTCCTTCGAGGGCATTGGCAAGGGCCTCTTGGACTTCGAGGTGGTAGGCAAACACGACAACCTTTTCGGTCTGCACAACGCTTTGAATCCACTTCGTGGCCGCCATGATCTTGCCGACACCTGCCAGTTGGCGCAGCAGGCCGATGCGGCGCAGCGCCTCTGAGCGATCTGCTTGTTCGAAGTAGACATCCAGATCGTCCTCATGCCAGCCCATCCAGGCCATGGCTTGATCAAGCGGCCTCGCATCCTGATCGGCTTTTCCAGGGCGCTTCTTTGACTGACTGCTCGTATGGCACTTCGACTTCAGCCAGGCAGAGAAATCCTGTACTGCCAACTGATATTCGTCGCGATTGCTGAGTTCAACAACAATTTCCTCATGCAGCTTCGATTTGAGGCCGGGAAGTACGTTGGCCTTCTCTCGCCGAACAAATCTACCGGTTTCACGAAGGCGCGTCGAAAGCTCACCGAGATTCGCAGCTCCGCCGTAATCCCAGTACTGCTTGCCCCAGGAGGAGTGGGAGGTGGCTCTGCAGTATCTGGCAGCGAAGTACGCGAAGCCCCCGAGGTCAGCCAAAAATTCGGGCAGTAAAGTCAACAGAGTCAGCAGTTCCGACGGCTCATTCATAGCCGGCGTACCCGTGGCAACGATGATTCGTTCGATCCCGTTCATACGACTGAATTCCTTGACTGCCTTGGTTCTGTCGGCTTCAAAGTTCTTCAGATACTGGGCCTCGTCTGCCACCAGCGCTTTGGCCTTCAGAGCTGCAAACGACTCTGCATTCTTCTGAAAGGCCTCATAGTTGACGACCACGATCTCGGCGTTGGCAAGCTCGACACCTTGATCGCGCTTGCCTACGCCCCCGCCGATAACACCGACCCGGCGATGCGGAAGCCAGTTCGCGATTTCGTCTCGCCAATTTAGCAGCGCAGTTGCAGGCGCAATCACAATCGCCGGGAAGGCATTTGTGGCTTCAAGAGCCGCCAATATTTCGATAGTTTTGCCTAGACCTTGCTGATCTGCAAGGATTGCTTGGTGGTTCTCAACAAGCGCCTTGACGGCAACCCACTGGTGTCGCATGAGCGCATCGCCCAATTTTTCTGGAACGAGGGCGGACACTTGGTTCTGTATCTCAGCCTCCAGGTTGATCGCCGTGGCATTCTGGCCCCTCTCGCCTTCTTCAACGAGAGATTTTGGATAGGCGGCCTGAAGTATGCCCAGCATCTCTTCGCGCGCCCAACCTAGCCGGCGCAGGTTGTCCCCATCGAGTGTCTGAAGCCACAGGACCGCGCCTCGAATCACCCAAGAACGGAGAGATATTGAAATTGAGGTGGCGCCGTCCCGCTCGATCCCGCGAAACGCCCGCTCGTCGACCTCCGGGTCACCCGATCGTGGCTCAAGGCCTCCGATGATCGCTCGCGCGCTCACGCCCAAAACCCGAAGAACGTGGCCGTCGCTTTCCACGGCACGCGCGGAAGCAAGTTCATTCCAACCCGAGTGCTTTTTCAGCCCGAGCCCATAACGATTTGCGATGTCTTCGACGGCGGCAGCATTCTCGGAGCAAAGCGTGCAACGCCATTCGTTGCCGAGCCACTCGCGTCCGACGAGTTCACGAATTTCAGTTACCAGCTTTCCATGGAAACCGGTTTTGAGAACGATGACTTGAGCCTTGCAGTCCACCCAGATTTCACCTTTTACAATATCGTTCTTCTTCAACGGCTCGATATCGTCGGCTTCGCCCTGCAATTCATCGCGAAGCACTTCTATGCCAGCCAGATCAACGCCACCCGCTGTAAGCTGACCTTTGTACTTGCAGGCAAGTTTTGACGCGGCCAATAGTTCGCGTCTAGACCAAACTGCCTTCTCTGCCAAGGCATGGCCGATCGGCGCATCAACGCCGCTGAACCCTCGGCCGTCGGCACTTGTAGCGAAGTCACAGCGCTCAGCAAGCCATTTCACAGCGAGCATGGTCCTAGCCGTCGAAGCAGAATCTGGTTTGATCATCATGGACCAAATCCTACGAAGGATTTCTATAACATGTTGACCTTTCGCGCGGTGGCAGAAATATGCGCGCCGCACCTGATTTTGCCTCGGGGACAAACGCGCTCTTGCTGCGCCAAAGTAACTTCTAGCTGGGAAAGCGCGCACGGCGCAAAGCAAGTTCGCGCCGCCGTTTGGGACGGACTGCGGCCCCGTTTCATCCGGCACCTGGCGGAAACTTGGTTTCCATCGGCTGCCGCACGGCGTACTCGGCGCCGTAGGCTGATGCGCCTTGATGTAGTGTCGGCGCCTGGTCAGCCCTCCCTGCAAGGCAGCGCGGCGCGGCTAGACCAGCATGAAGTGACTTCACGTGCGCGTATTCTGACTAGATGGTGCGGCCGACTTTGACCGGTCAGTGCTTCTTGTCAGCTTGCGGATTCGGATCGCGCTCGTACGCATGGACGCGACGCGTCAGGAGTTCGGGCGGTGTTGCAGACCAACATCGCTGCGGCGGCAGATCAGCCTTCGCGACACGCGTAACAGTGGTGCGTCGCCGGAGGCATCGCCTCCACATCGCTCGCTGTGCACCTGTGCGATTGCCTGTCAGTGCGCGGCGCCGAGAACGCCGTTATGCGGCGGCTGTGCAGCCTTGTCGAAAGCCGCCTACAAGACGTGCATCACACGGGACCAGTCGGATATAGACTAGGCAAGCACTCCGGAGATTCCATGGCAAAGACGCGCGTCTTCATCAGCTTCGACTACGACCACGACGAGAGCCAGAAGCACCTTCTTGTTGGACAGTCCAAGCTACCGGACTCTCCTTTTGAACTTGCGGACTGGTCTTCCAAGGAGCACATGACTGGCGACTGGAAAGCCAAGATCAAGGCCAAACTAGCTTATGTCGACGTAATGTGCGTTCTGTGCGGGAGGAATATGGCTACTGCAACGGGCGTTGCGCACGAAATAGCGATCGCGCAGGAGTTGAAGCTCAGCTACTTTTTGCTGGCGGCCTATTCGGGTGGTGGGATGACGAAGCCGACCACGGTGAAGCCTACTGACAAAATCTACGACTGGACGTGGGACAACCTGAAGAAACTGATCGGAGGCGCTCGCTGATTGGCAGGAACTAAAAACTAAGCAATCCACCAGATTTTATTCGAAGTCGGAGGAGCGGAAACAGATACTTCAAGCCCGCACGGAAGCACCCCAAAGGAAATAATATGAACGACCGCTCCGATCCCATGCATATCTCGGCAGCAAAGCCCGCTCCGATCAGTAAGCGTGGATGGAAACCCACGGCGCGTCTCGGTAGCGGACAGCGCTTCACAAGTAATGTGAGATGACTAGGCGAGCCTTTCTATTCGGTATCGATACCTACGACAGATTCACGCATCTGACGGGGTGTGTGAACGACGCGATGTCGTTAGCTCCGCTTCTTGCGGAGAACGAAGACGAATCACCGAATTTCACGGTCATTTCGCGTACAAGCGACAAGAGTCGGATCACGCGCAGCAGCGTGTTCGGTGATCTTGAATGCTTACTAGCTCCTGGGGCCGACGTTGCGCTGTTGTACTTTGCTGGACATGGCCAGCTTGAGCAGGACGACCTCCATCTGGTAACGCAGGACGGAGCACCAAGAGACACTGGCTTGGCGTTCTCAAAGGCCCTAAAGCTGATCCAGGAATCCAAGGTACCGGAGGTCCTGGTGATCCTCGACTGCTGCTTCTCCGGTGGCGCCGGTGGCGTGCCTCTGCTGGGTAGCGACGTGGTGGTCCTCCGCAAGGGGGTCAGTATTTTGACCGCCAGCCGAGCCGATCAGGTAGCAGAAGAAGCCGTTGGCGGACAAGGTACGTTTTCGTACTATCTCGCTGCAGCGTTGAATGGCGGGGCGGCGGACGTACTTGGCAAGGTCACCGTTGCGGGGCTTTACTCCTACCTTTCGGAATCATTCGGTGCCTTCGACCAGCGGCCGATGTTCAAAGCCCACCTTGATCGCCTTCACAGCGTCCGTCAGTGCAAGCCGGTGGTTCCGTTGCCCGATCTCCGTCGCATGACCGAGTTCTTTCCCCGATCCGACTATTTGTTCCCTTTGAATCCATCATTCGAGCCG
>JAYTQD010000101.1:0-1853 GCA_043746935.1 Acidobacteriaceae bacterium
CTGGCCAAGATTCTCATCAAAATAGCAAACGGCTCATACAGCCATGGCTTTCACCTGCATCTGTACAAAGATTTCAATGCCGACGAGCCAGAACGGTCGTGGTATTGCTTTCGGCAAAAGAGTCTCAGAGAAATCCAGGCTGAGTGATCCGGCAACACACTGACCGATGGCAACAACACCTACACCTGGAACGGCGAGAGCCAGCTCAAGACCGCCGGAGGCGTCACCTACATCTACGACGGCGACGGCCGCCGCGCCGCCAAAGTCGGCAGCAAGCTCTACTGGTACGGCTCCGGCGGAGAGATTCTCTCGGAAACCAACGCCGCCGGCGCCACCCTCAATGACTACGTTTTCTTCGGAGGCCGCCGCGTCGCCCTCGTCCCGGCCAGCGGCACCGCGCAGTACTACGCGGAAGACTTCCTCGGCAGCTCGCGCGTGATCACGCAGTCCACCGGTGCAGTCTGCTACGACGCCGACTTCACCCCCTTCGGCGCCGAGCGGACGATTACCAACACGTGCTCGCAGAACGCCTACAAATTCGAAGGCAAAGAGCGCGACGCCGAAACCGGCAACGACGACTTTGGAGCCCGCGAGTATTCCTGGCGCGTGGGAAGGTGGCTGAGTTCGGACTGGTCGTCGGTGCCGGTGGCGGTGCCGTACGCAAACCTAACGAATCCGCAGACGCTGAATTTATACTCCATGGTCAGCGACGATCCGGAGTCGTTCGCGGACTTGGACGGGCATGATTCGATCAGCTACTATTTAGGGTTCATAAACGCCTACGTCAGCGACAATATGTTTGGCCTCGGTAGGAACAACGGCAGCAACCCTGACGTACAGCGCGGACAGGGGGCAGGAGATAAAGCGGCTTTAGCTCAGGGTGTGGGAGAGGCCGCCTTGGGAGCGACTGGTGTGGGTGGCGGGACGGTCCTTACGCTCTCGGTCGTCGGAGCCCCTGAAGGGGTTGCAACCGTAGCCGGATCAACGGTGCTAGCACTCCACGGAGCGGCGACAGCAACGGTAGCGACAACGCATCTCCTAAAGTCAGGGTCGGGACCCAAAGCTGACGACGCACCGGGCGTAACTTCCAACGGTCAGGCTACCGATGAGCACGGAAATAAACTGACAGGAGCGAAAAAACCCCAAGTTAACGAATCTGGCCCAAGTAACACCCGCGAAGCCGCGAGGAATAAAGCCTTGGATAAGGGCGCGGGTGCAGTCGAGCACTCTAATCCGAGGAGGGGGGATCCGCATTTTCACCCCACCGATAAACAAGGCGAAAAGAAGCCGTCGAGCACACACTTTACGTACAAGAAAAAGGAATAGGCATGGAAGTCATGTGGAAGCTCGTGGCCGAAGTTCTCGTAAGGCCTGGCGATCTGCCGTCCGGGGTTACGAAGGCCTTCGTGCCAGTCACGACTTGGGCGGATTCCGCAGACTTGGCGGGGGAGAAACTGTGTCAGTATCTCGAGTCATTTGAATGGCATGTGATCTCAATTGAGGCCGCCGAACCGGTAGACGAAACTCGAGACTACGGAGAAGAAGTGGAAGACATGATTGAGAGAACCCGGACCAATCCGAAGGCTATAATTCTGGGAACTTTCAACAGCTACAAAGACAACTGACAGAAGCCCCACTTCCATCCTGCCGATGCCCGTGGAAAGAAGAAGCCATCGAGTACACACCATGGGAAATGTAGGGACATCCATGATAAGTAAAAGTCAAGAGGAGACGGAGGTCTCCTGACACTTGGAGAAGCCGAGTCTCGAAGCGAAAGTATAGCGGTGAAGTTAGCGAACGGCGAGCGATCCTTGGGAGCGGCCCAAGCAGCAGCTGGGCCAGACATCCATTTG
>JAYTQD010000102.1:0-4970 GCA_043746935.1 Acidobacteriaceae bacterium
CGCAGTCCGCAGAGGCAGTACGAAAGGGTGCCTTGGCCAATCTACGATTCGTAGTCTCCCTTACCAACGACGACAACGACTACCAGATTGAGCAAGCCACGTCCGCCCAAGCCGCCGCCCGCCGCCTCGGCGTGGATGTTGAAATCTTCCACGCCAACAACGATGCCATCGAGCAAAGCCAGCAAGTTCTAAAAGCCATCCAGTCCTCGTCCGCCGATAACCGCCTCGCCGCTGTTATTGTGGAACCGTTGGGCACGCCGCTGCCGCAAGCCGCGCGCGCCGCCGCCAGCGCCGGTATTGGATGGGCACTGCTCAACCGCGAAGCCGATTACATCCCCCAGCTGCGCCAGACTTCCAAAGCTCCCATCTTCGCCATCAGTTCCAATCACGAAGAAATCGGACGCATCCAGGGACGCCAGTTCGCCGCCCTGTTGCCCAAAGGTGGCACGGTTCTCTACATACAAGGCCCCGCCGGAGACGCCGCCGCCCTCCGTACCAGCGGCATGTTGGAAACCAAGCCCGCCAATATCCATACCAAAATGCTGCGTGGCAACTGGACCGAGGAAAGCTCCCAAAAAGCCGTCAGTTCCTGGCTCAAGCTTTCCACTTCCAAAGACGACCGCATCGATATCGTCGGTGCTCAGGACGATTCCATGGCCATCGGCGCCCGCAAATCGTTCCAAGAACAAGACAAATCCAGCCCCGCCCAGCGCGACCGCTGGCTAAACCTGCTCTTCACCGGCTGCGACGGTCTCCCCAAGACCGGCCAAACTTGGGTCCGGAACAAAATCCTAAAAGCCACCGTCATCGTCCCCGCCAACACCGGCCTTGCTCTGGAACTGCTGATCAAAGCCATTCGCAGCGGCGTCAATCCCCCCGAGATGGCTTTCACGGAAGTAACGTCCTACCCGCCCATCGAAGCTCTGGCGGCTGCTAGTAAGAAGTAACTGCCAATATGCCGCGAATTGAAGAGCGCTTAAGAACACTCGGATTGACCCTGCCTCCTCCGCCTCGCCCGCCGCAAGGCGTATTCCTCCCATTCGAATTCGTCCGCATCTCCGGCCGCCGCGCCCTCATCTCCGGACACGGCCCACAAAACCCCGATGGCTCCTTCGCCGAACCTCTCGGCAAACTGGGTCGCGACGTCACACTTGAGCAGGGCTATCTCGCCGCCCGCCTGACCGCTCTTTCCATCCTCGGCAGCCTGCACCGCGCCCTCGGCGACCTCGACCGCATCGCCGCCTGGGTCCGCGTCTTCGGCATGGTCAACTCAGCCCCCGGCTTCAACCAGCAGCCCAGCGTCATCAACGGCTTCTCTGATCTAATTCTGGAACTCTTCGGCCCAGACAGCGGCGCCCACTCCCGCAGCGCCGTCGGCATGGCCGAACTCCCGTTCAATATTCCGGTTGAAATTGAGGGAGAAGTGGAGCTGTTAGGGTAGGCGCTAGCGTGCGTGCATGGCTTCGTTACTAGCAGGATCACAGAAGCAAGGAAAGAATCTGGACTTTCAGCCGTAGGAGCGTTGCTATGAACAAGCGAGTACTCCTGATCTTAGCCGCAGTCGCCCTGTTATTCCTCGCGGGCGTCAACGGCGTTTTCAGCCCCAAGGGACATGCTCCGCCCGGCCAGCCCGCTTTCGTCGAACTCACTGCGCAAAATCTGGAAGACCTCCACCAGGCTTTCAACGCGGCCGACAATCAAGTGCGTGTCGTACTCTGGGCCGCCCCCACATGAGCGCTGTGCCTGCAGGGGGCCTCTGCAACCAACGCCATCTTGCAAACCGCGCCGAACGCCAAGGTCAAGGTGTTCGTCATTTGGGAACCAATTATCTTCAGCGATTTCGCCGTGCCCACCGATTCTGTTCTCCGCCATGTAGCGGATTCTCGTGCAGCTCAGTACTACGACCGTGACCATCTCGTCTCGAAAGCGTTGCAGGCACAAATGCTAGCCCACGGCGTCACCGGCCAGAAGTATTTCGTAAAAGACGAGTATGTGTGGGATGCGATGGCCGTGTACGCGCCGGGAGTGCACTGGGAAAGCAGTGCAGCGCCGAAGCCAGATTTTGTGGGAGCGCCAGTAGTAGATGCGAGTGCGCGGCTGGCGGACTATCTGCGGTAGTTTGCCGAATTCTAATTCGCCGCCAACACGTCGTAGTTGAAGTTGATCACCGCTTTCTTCGGAGGGTTTTTCCAGCCTTTGAGGGGGAACTTGCCCTCGACTGAACCGTTGCCGATTAAATTGGCGTGTGCGATGCCCACCGTGCGGCCGTCGGCGAGCTCGAGATAGATAGGCACGATCATGCGGAAATTCTTGTCCACATCTGATTGCGTGATCTTAAAGCTCACGAGCGGATCGCCATTCGCGTCTTTATCCACGGACGATGTCATGTCGTAGCTGGGCAGCGCCGTTCCATAAACGTATTCATTGAAGAACCAGTCCATGCGATGGTTGCCGTCGAGGTCCATCCCGGGGGTCATGTGCTTCTCGACCATGGCCTTGAAGTCTTCCGTGGTAGCGGCCTTCCCGCCGTAGGTCTTCACGAAATCCTGCATGGTGGCTTTGAAGTTCTGGTCGCCCGTCTTCCCGTCCCACATCATCATGCGGACCATGTGGAGAATGTACGCGCCCTTGGGATAAATGAGGTCACGCGTAATGCTCCCCGTTTTGCTGTTGTTGAGCCGGTATCCCATGGTGACGGGGCCCACATCAATAGCGCGAAAACCCTCTCGATTGCGCTCCGTGATCAACTCTCGTTCATCATGCCAAAATTCCGCGAATTTCTTCGGGTTCTTCTCGATCAGCTGAATGTAAAGAGACGCGGACATTTCCGCAAAGCCTTCGCTCATCCACTGGTCGCGATAGGAATTGAATCCCACCATATGTCCCCACCACTGGTGGGCTACTTCGTGCGGCGCAACAATTTTCCAGTAACCGTGGTCCCCTCGATCCAGTCCGAGATTATGCCGCACCGTCGTATCAAAGAAAGAACAGATGGGCAGCCAAACCAGACCTGGCCAAGACTGCCCGAAATTGCATGCGGTTTGCTGCGTCATCGCCAGCCGCTTGTAAGGGATGGGGCCAAAGTAGGCGGTGTAAAGCGGGACGGCAACTTGGGCTTCGGCGAGCGCATGTTGGATCATGCCGGTGGTACTCATGTTACCCATGGCTACGGGCGCTCCCAAGTGAGAGTCGTGCGTGATCGAGCGATTGATCGGGAGATCGTTGTCGACTTGCTGAAGTATCGCTTTGACCCAATTCGGGGGTTCTTCATTGGCGTAAGATTGCACCAGATACTCCGGCGCGGTTAACTTCACTTCCTCCATTTTGAACCTGCCGAAATTGAAGCCGGCCACCGTCTGTGGTACTTCACTCTTCCACAGGGAAACATTCTGCCCACTGTCGTTACTTTGGCTGACCAGCGTACCCGTGGCGGCGATCTTCATGCCTTTCGGAATTCGGAACGTCATGTCGTACGCCGTGTACTCGCCCAGAGAAGTGCTGGCATTGTTGGGATACCAATCCTCGCGAGCAATGGGAAAATAGTTGCCATCCCCCTCGCTGCTCACCGCTTCTTTGCCGCTGTACGTCGTGGTGATGGTGTACTTTTCCCCGGCCGACAAGGCTTTGGGAAGGATCACGGAAAAGTCCGCATCTTCCTTTTTTTCTTCCTGAACGAACAGTAACGGCTGACCTCCATCTCCAGAAACGCTTTCCACACGCAGAGTGCGAAAAAGATCGAATGGGACAACACGCAACCCGTTGATGTTGGAGGCAAACGTGGTAACCGACTTGCCGCTTAAGGAGGCATTCTTCTCAATGGTGGTATCCAATTGCTGATGCTCAATGTGCAGGACGGCATTTTTCTGGGAACCACTGGCGGTACCTTTTTTGTATTCCTCGGCCAGGTGAAATGCGGCCCACACGCCGCGTTTGTTTTCGTCGTAGGTGGCGAATTCCACTTCCTCGGGAGCCACAGGCAGGATCAACGGCGGGGCTCCGTGCGGATCAATCGCGAAAATTTCCTTGCTGTTGTATTTCTTCCCGTGGACGAACGCCAGAAAAAATCCACCTGGCTCCGAGCTAAGAACATCCTGCAGAAGGCGTCCTTCCAGGTTCCACTTCAACATCCGGTCATGTCGCATCGCGTCCTGACTGTTGTGAAGCAGTCCGCCAGCACAGCCCGTCGCCGCGGCGCTACCCGCCTTCTTGATTTCGTCGTAGGTCGAGTCTGTGAAGCGGAAGACAGCCTGACTGAAAGTCTCCACAAATTCGTCTTCCTTGGACAGCAGTTTGAGGCTGTTGCGCTCTGTGACCAGAGGCGTATCCAGCACCAGATTGCCGTCGCCGATAAACACCGCTCCCGTAACTTTGCCCTGCACCGGTGTAACAAAACACACAGTCCCCGAGCGCAGGTGAAAGGTAGCAGCATCCCGTTTGAGCGTAAGGTTCCCGACCGCGACGGCCTCTCCGCCCAGACCGAGGTTGCGCAATTGCTGATAGGTAGGATCGGAGTTCGCGCTAGAAGGGGCGTCCGCCGCCAGAAGCATAGCCGACGAAAAGACCAGAAAACCCGCGATGGCTAGCCAGGCAGGGGTGCTGCGCGACATAGAATCTCCGATTCTTGGAACGGGACAGTATCCTCTGTTTTTCCAAAAGCAGCAAGGGTGGAATCCTCCCTGCCGGGCCTGAACGGACAACGTTCCAGCCGCTCTCGGCATCCCATCCTGCAATCCCAAAGCTGCAAGGCCAAATTCGCAAGGCCAGGTTCTTGGATAGATACTTTCGGTCCCACGCAGAATGCTTGAAAATTCTCCAGATTAGGTATAATTAGGCTAACCCATGCTCAAATATTCGATTGTGGTCCCCCTGCATAACGAGCAGGAGAACGTCACCGACCTCTACGACCGCCTCAAAGCCGTCATGGAAGCCAACGGTGAGTCGTTTGAGATCGTTCTAGTCGACGACGGCAG
>JAYTQD010000103.1:0-4967 GCA_043746935.1 Acidobacteriaceae bacterium
TGGAAATCCTCGCGCTCCAGCATTTGCGACACGGTGTATTTCGCCGTCAGCCGGATAAAATCTTCCGCGTTAAACTTCGCGAACCACTCGTTATTGAAACGGACTTCGGTCTTTTCAGGATTCAGAATCTTGAAGACCTGAGCTTTATACGTCTCGGCATTGCGTAAAATATCTTCGCGAGAAAGCGGGGGCCGCGTGACCGACCGCCCCGTCGGGTCGCCAATCATCCCGGTAAAATCGCCGATCAAAAAAATGACGGTATGCCCGAGATCCTGAAAATGCTTGAGCTTGCGCAGCAGCACGGTATGACCGAGATGCAAATCCGGCGCCGTAGGATCGAACCCGGCCTTGACGCGCAAAGGCTTCCCGGTCTCGCGAGACTTCTCCAGCCGCGCGCGCAGCTCGCCCGCATGAATAATTTCCGCCGCGCCCTTGCTGATATACGCGAGCTGCTCGTCAACCGAGATGAAGTTTGCCATGCAGTGGCGATTATAAGCAGATTGTTGTCAGGAATTGAATCGAAAGAAGTAATTTATTGGTTTCAACTCTCCCTGAGATGAATCCCATGGTTCCAGTAATCGGACGGAGCCACGACTCGCCCGGGGAGGGGTGCCTTTAACCTTGATCGAATGCACTACGAACAAAACGGACGAAGCGGAATGCGTGTTGAGGAAATCAACTTCGTTTTTTGTCATTGCGACCGCGTGCCCGAGGCTTCGTGTTCCCTTTACTTCTACGTACTTTGTCTCGGTTCCCTTTGTGCACAACAAGTCGTACGGTCTAAACCGGTCTTCCACACTAAAGCCGCGTTTCTTGAAGTGTCTCCGGGCCAGTTTCATGGCGTGCTTTTCGACGGCAGATTTTATCTGAGGATTCGTCTCGAACCCGGCTGCAGTTTCTATCACTAGCTCGGCGGCTTCTACCTGCTCGGCCTCACAAGTTTCGTCCCGCAGGACATTGGGGCCCTCATAGTTTTGTACGTACTTCAGTACGTACTGCATCCATGGTTTCCAAGTTCGTTTGCCGCTGGCATCGAAGCAGTAGGCAACATTGGACGTTCCCATGGCTTCTCTTCCAGAAGGCACAGGGCACTCTCTCAGCTCCGTGGGAATCAAGCACGCTTTTTCAATATCTGCTTCAACACAGAACATTCTGCGGTTTCCGGCGGGGCCGCCATCTTTGATGTCTCTTGGCCGAGGGCTAGTCGAACGGTAGATTGTGGCGTTTTCATACCAGCCAACTACCTTCTGCCCACCACGCGTGGGGTCTACAGCGACAAAGACAACAAGCACCCCATCCACTTTGTCTTGAGTTACACCTGGCTGGATGCGATCAATGTTGGTCGTCTTCTTCCCTGCTCTGAAAAATCCGTAAAGACGGCCTTTTATTGATGCGAAATTCAAGAACTCGTTACCCAAGTTTGTCTTGTTGTAGCTTCCGCCCCCTTTCGGACGTCCTTCGCGAACGCCGTTGTAGCGAGGCAACCACCCGATGCGTCCAAATACGACACGCTGTGTCATAGTTGCTCTGCTCATCAGAATCTCAGACGTGAAATCTCAGACCCCAATCGTCAGTCTCCTTCCCGTAATCTCAATTCGCCGATTTAACACAATATTGATCGCCTCGCTGTACGCCGCATGCTCCTGCTCAAGGATGCGGGCAGCCAAAGCATGGTCATCATCGGACTCGAGCACAGGCACCGTCTTCTGCAAAATAATCGCACCATGGTCCAGCTGCTCGTCCACTAAATGCACGGTGCATCCGGAAACGCGAACACCATAGTCAAACGCCTGCTTCTGAGCTTCGAGCCCAGGAAACGCCGGCAGCAACGATGGATGAATATTCAAAATCCTCTGCGGAAACTGTTGCACAAACCACGGCGATAGCAGCCGCATGTAGCCAGCAAGGCAGACCCACTCAACTTTGTGTTCTTTGAGCGCCGCCACCACTTCGCGATCATGCTCTTCGCGGGAACGTCCTTTGGACGGAATCACTAGCGCAGCGAGACCACGCTTTTTTGCTGTCTCAATCCCTGGAGCGTCGACCTTGTTCGAGATCACTACCGCGATGCGCGCATTCGGAATGCGTCCGGCGTCGATGCTGTCCGCGATGGCAATGAAGTTTGAGCCGCGTCCGGAGAGGAGAATGCCAAGGTTATGCATGGGTTCAACGTGGCGAAAACCCTTAAACGTACATCACTTTCCGCTCGCCCTTAACAATCCGCCCCACGGTGTAGTGCTTCTCACCAATGCGCTCCAAAAGCCCCTGCGCCTTCTTGAATTTCGCCGATGGAACAACCAGCAACATCCCCAGCCCCATGTTGAACGTCCGCAGCATATCGTCCTGCGGCACGTTCCCCAATTTTTGCAGATGCTCAAAAATCGGCTGCACCGGCCACGATCCCATCTCGATCTCCGCCGCCACGTTACGCGGCAAAACCCGCGGCAGATTTTCCGTCATGCCGCCGCCGGTGATGTGCGCCATTGCCGCCACCAAATCACCTTCCACCAGCCGCTTGATCACGTGCCAGTAGCTCTTGTGAATCTTCAGCAGCTCAGTGCCAACCTTGCCTTTGATCTCATTGACGTAGGTATCCGGCGTGTAGCCCGCCACGTCAAATAGCAACTTCCGCGCCAGCGAATACCCATTCGTGTGCAGGCCGCTCGAGGGCAAGCCAAAAATCACATCGCCCGCTTCCACGGTCTTTCCAGTAATGATTTTGTCGCGCTCCACAACGCCGACGATAAACCCCGCCAGGTCGTATTCGCCCTCGGGATAGAATCCGGGCATCTCAGCCGTCTCGCCGCCAATCAACGCGCAGCCATTCTGCTTGCAGGCTTCGGCCAGCCCCTCGACCACCTTCACCGCTACTTCCGGATCCAGTTTGCCGGTCGCCAGATAGTCCAGAAAAAACATAGGCGCGGCGCCCTGCACAGCAATATCGTTCACGCAGTGATTCACCAGATCGGCGCCTACGGTGCGATGACTGCCGGTCTCAAATGCCAGCCGTAGCTTGGTCCCCACTCCATCCGCGCTCGAAACCAGCACCGGGTCTTTATACTTGGCGCCCAGGGAAAACAAGCCGCCAAAGCCGCCAATTTCGCTCAACACGCCGCGCGTAAACGTCTTTTGCGCCAGATACTTAATGCGTTGCTTGGCGCGGTTGCTGGCATCAATATTCACGCCCGCGTCGGCGTAGGTGATGATCTTCGGGGTCGAGGGTTTCTGGGGTTTGGGCACGAGTTAACAGTCTTTCATTGTTCGGGTCAAGATCTGGGTCATTGTTCGAGGATGCACGGGCTGGATCCGGACGGATGGAAACGAAGCCCCAATCGAAGCAACGTTCTAAGGCCTTATTGTAGCACGCAACGAGCCGTTTCCCGGTCGCGGGCATAGGCTGGGGGTAGCCCCAAAAATGAAAAACCCCGGCCGAAGCCGGGGTCGGCACACACAAACTTTCTTACATCTTGTCTTTCTTGTCTTTCTTGTCTTCCATCTTGTCCTTCTTGTGATGCTTGTGGTGCTTCTTGCCCTTGGCTTCTTTCTTGTCTTCCATCTTGTCCATCTTGTCCATCTTCTTGTCATCAGCGGGCTTGCACTCGGCAAACGCAACTGATGAGCTGACCAGCGCCAGGGCGAACAACATCGCGATTAGCTTCTTCATGGGGTAAAAACTCCTTCGTTTCCTAGTTCTAGGGTTTAGAGTGGACACACGTTTTCCTGGTTTTTCGCCGGGAACGGATCCATCGTCCGAATTGTATGCCAAACCCTGCCGACTTGCCAGATTCGGGTAGTCGGGAAGGCATTTCTCTAGAGCGGAATATTCCCGTGCTTCTTTGGCGGGTTTTTATCCCGTTTGTTTTCCAGCATTTCCAGCGCTTGGATCAGGCGTTTTCGCGTTTCGCGCGGCTGGATCACGGCATCCACAAAGCCGCGTTCCGCCGCCACGTAGGGATTGGCGAAGCGGTCGCGGAACTCTTCCATTTTCTCCGCCCGCATGGCTTCCCGATTTTCGGCGTGTTCCAGCTCGCGCTTGTAGACAATGTCCACCGCCCCCTCAGGCCCCATCACCGCAATCTCCGCCGTCGGCCAAGCATAGTTCACGTCCGCGCGAATGTGTTTCGACGCCATCACGCAATATGCCCCGCCATAAGCCTTGCGCGTGATCACGGTTATTTTCGGCACCGTCGCTTCGGCAAACGCATACAGCAACTTCGCCCCGTGACGAATAATACCGCCATACTCCTGCGTCGTCCCCGGCAAAAATCCCGGCACATCCTCAAACGTGATCAGCGGAATATTGAAACAGTCGCAGAAGCGCACAAACCGCGCCCCCTTCACCGACGCGTTGATGTCCAGCGTCCCCGCTAAAAACGCCGGCTGATTCGCAACAATGCCCACCGGCTTCCCACCCAGCCGCGCAAACCCAATCACCATGTTCTTGGCGTAATGCTCTTGCACCTCAAAAAAATATCCGTCGTCAACAACATGCTGGAGCACATCCTTCATGTCGTAGGGATGATTCGATTCCGCCGGAACCAAGGTATCCAAGGCAGCGTCCGCCCGATCAATCGGGTCGTTACAAGCTTTGCGCGGCGGCTCTTCCAGATTGTTGGAAGGCATAAAACTCAGCAGCTCGCGAATCATCGAGAGGCACTCGGCATCATCCTTGGCGGCAAAGTGCGCCACGCCGGAAGTCTCGTTGTGCGTCATGGCCCCGCCGAGCTGGTCTTTCGTCACCTCTTCATGCGTCACCAGCCGAATCACATCCGGCCCGGTAATGAACATGTACGACGTATGTTCCACCATCAAAACGAAATCCGTAATCGCGGGAGAATACACCGCTCCCCCGGCGCAAGGCCCCATAATCGCCGAAATCTGCGGCACCACCCCGCTATACAGCGTATTGCGCAGAAAAATATCCGCATACCCCGCCAGCGACATCACGCCTTCCTGAATCCTCGCCC
>JAYTQD010000104.1:0-13130 GCA_043746935.1 Acidobacteriaceae bacterium
AAAACTCCTTCCCGATGGGCCCGAAAGGGAGGGCATGCTTTTGGGTCTGGCTCGCGTGCGTGCTCAACTGGCGGGCGCCAACGGGGCTGTTTCGGCGCCTGACCGTGCCGCCGGGATTATCCACGCCCTGCTTGCGGCGGGCTCGCCTTAGCTTGTTTTTTGGCCCTATTGAACATTCCGGGGGCGCTCTTCTTGTGTCAACGCATCTTTTGAGCAACAATCTTCATCAGACTAATTAGGCATATTGCCAGGAGACCCCCAACCGCATGTTCCAGGCCCGACCTACCCGCCAGGCCCTCGTTAGCATTTTTGCGCTTCTCGCGCTGCTTGCCGCCAACTTTTTTGTTTTCCCTGTATTGGCTGTGGAAAAAGCCCGCTTGCGAGTGGAGAACTACGACATCGACGCCGAGCTCAACCCCCGCGCGCATAAGCTCTCCGCCAAGGCCAAAGTGCGCTTCACCGCTCTCGACGACCTGAGTGCGGCGACGTTTGAGCTGCACAACGCTCTGCGCCCGACCAAGGTCACAGACGAGGCCGGTAAGCCCTTGCAAGTGGAACGTATTTCGCAGGACAACGCGATTCGCGTGGGACTGCCGAACGGTTTGGCCAAGAACACGACGACGACACTGAATTTCGAGTACGAAGGCACGCTGGACTCGGCGGACGACAGCCCCGTTCCGGGTGTGAAGCTAGCTTCGGTTGGGGAGGACACTTCGTATCTGCTCTATGCAGGGCGCTGGTTTCCTGTCAGCAACTATGGGATTAATCGCTTTACAGCTACGATCCGCATCACGTTGCCCGCGCACATGACAGTGATTGGCAGCGGCACACCGACGGTGACCAACTTCGGCGACGCAACACCTGCAAAACTGGTTGCGGCAAAACCCGCGCTGAGCAAGGATATTCCCGCGCCAGCGCAGGGAAAAAAGCCTGCTTTGGCAAAGACGAAGGGTGCGGCAGGAAAGCGGAAGGCTGGCAAGCCACCCGCGCCTGCGGGCGAGGGCGCCCGCACCACACAACCTGCCACGCCACCGGTTGTCAGTTCAGCAATTCCGCGGAAGACTTGGACCTTTACCTGGGATAAGCCCAGCTTCCCGGGCACGATTATTGCGGGAATCTTTACGGATACGAAACCCGTCGGCACGGGCGCGAATGTTCATGTGTATTTCAAGCCCGCCAAGCAGCTCTACGCCAACGCGTATGGAGAAACGGCCGGCAAGGAATTTGTATATTTCGCTGGGCTGTACAGTTCCGCGCTGACGCCGAATTTGAACCTGGTGGAACTGCCGGACGACTCGGTGCCCTCGGCGTGGGCGCCAGAGATGGCGGCGATTTCGAGCCGCGCGATCCAACAGAAAACGAACTACCGTCTGCTGGCGAACACGATTTCCCGCCAATGGTGGGGCGGGATTGTGAGTCCTACAACGCGGGATGACTGGTGGATCATGGATGGGTTTGCCCGCTTCTCTGAAGCGCGATATGTGGAAAGCGCCGTGGGCACAACGGGATACGACGAGGTCGCCAGGGACATGGCCGTGGGATCGCTGGCCTATGACACGGTGCCGCTCTCGAGCTTGGGCAAGCTGGACCCGTTTTCGCCGGAGTTTCAATCTCTCTCCACCGACAAGGGCGCGGCTATCCTGCACATGCTGCGCTATGTGATGGGCGACGAGAAATTTGACAACACGATGCGCGGGTTTGCGCTCAAGCATTCGACGCAGTCGGCGAGCGGGGAGGATTTCCGCAAGGAAGCCGAAGAGCATCAGGGATCTTCGCTGGTGTGGTTTTTTTCGCAATGGCTGGATTCGACCGGTGCGCCGGAATTCAAGACCAAGTACACGGTATACCGCCTGGGCAGTAATAAGGGTTTCCGTACGGTAGGAGAAATCACGCAGGATCTGGACCTGTTCCGCATGCCCGTCGAACTGCGGATCGACACGGATGGCAAGACGGAGCAGCGCACCATTGATGTGACGGGCACGAATTCGCCGTTCACGGTGGAAACGTTCGGACGGCCACGGCGGATTGTGATTGACCCCGACGATCACGTTCTGAAGAACTCTCCGGATATCCGGCTGCGGACGGCGCTGCTGCGCGGCCAGCAAATGGTGCAGACGGGAGAACTGACGGAAGCGCTGAAGGAATTCCAGCTGGCGCTGGATGCCAACAAGAATAGTTCGCTGGCGCACTACCGGATTGCCGAGGTATTTTTCCAACAGCGGAACTACCAGGCGGCGGCCAATGCCTACCGCGAATCCATTAACGGAGATGGGGAGCCGCGCTGGACGGAAGTCTGGTCGCACGTGCAGTTGGGAAAGATTTTTGACGTGACCGGGCAGCGCGAGCGGGCTACGAACGAATATCGTCATGCGCTGGAAACCAACGACAACACCGAGGGCGCGCAGGATGAAGCGCGGAAATATCTGAAGCAGCCGTATGAGAAAGCAAAAACGAGCTAGGTCGACCCTGCGGCTTCCCACTCAGGTTTGTCATTCTGAATTGGAGGGGAAGAATCCGCACTCTTGGCCTCCCATATTCTTCCTAGCTTTCTCGCCTTACAGTTCGCCGC
Source organism: Acidobacteriaceae bacterium (assembly GCA_043746935.1). GTDB lineage: Bacteria > Acidobacteriota > Terriglobia > Terriglobales > Acidobacteriaceae > JANXUC01. The sequence goes on from JAYTQD010000104.1 coordinate 2,570, forward strand.
AAGAAAGCTTGCGAGGGTGAATTCTCCGCCAGCATTCCAGGGATTCTTCGCTACGCTCAGAATGACAAAATTCAATTAGTAAGATATGCCTGCTGCATTCGAGGTTCCTTAGAAAAATCTTCCCAGCATGGGTTAACTGTTTCGATACCGTTACAAATTATTTACTACCCTCCGGCGGGTTCCAGCTACAGAATACTTCCAGCCAGTTCCTTCCCTCTGTGATCAGCAGTTCGGGCCCCGGTTCCAGAGTCGGGCTGCCTTATTTACCAATTCAAACAACTCAAAGGAGAAGTCCCCCATGAAAAACGTATGCGTGCAGTTCTCTCTCGCCGCTTTGCTGCTGGCGGCTGTAGTCGCTGTGGTTGGGAATGGTGCGATGGCACCGGGCGCGCCGAACGCACGCGCTGCTGTGGAAACGCCGAAGCTGGTTGCGGACTCACTCCCAACCCCGTGGCCGAAACGGCCGGAGATGATTTCGGAAACGCCGAAGCTGGTTGCAAATATACTTCCAACCCCGTGGCCGAAGCGGCCGGGGATGACTCAGAGACTCGAGAGCTAACTACAATTTTGAAGTCTTTGCTTGATGCCTGCGGGAGGCGATTGTAAGCTGCTAAACGCAGGCCTTTATGCACTGGATGGACTCGCTGATTTTCGCTGTGGGTATTGCACTTGAGATTCTAATTCTCGTGACTATATGGCGTTGGGGTACCTGGCGAAAATTCCCTGCGTTCGCTGCATACCTGATATTCGTCCCACTCCAGGCTGCCATTGGCGCAGCAATTCTCTCCCAAGAGCGCCTTTACTACGATTTCTATTGGATCACCGCCCCTGTGGAAATCCTGCTGACCATCCTGGCCGTGCTGGAGAGCTTTTGGCGGGTCTTCCGCAGTTTCCAACTGCTACTGTGGTTTCGCTTTGTTCTTCCCGGAGCCATTGCCTCCGCGCTGGCTTATTCCGCATGGCGCGGTTACCGGATGCCCCCGGTCCAAGCAACACCGACTGGCGCAGCCATTATCCATGCCATTGTGACTTCGCATTATGTGATTGTGACCGTGGCCCTCCTCTTTCTCCTGCTAGCCGCGTTTCTGGGTGTTTCCTTGCAGTTGTATGAACACCGCATCATGCTGGGTTTCGGTGTCGCTTCGCTCGCGGTCGCTTTTGGGGGTACAGTCCGTATCGCATTCGGGCCTGTTTCCGACTTTGTCAGCCGTGAGGCGCAGCCGCTTGGTTACCTGGTGGCGCTCCTGATCTGGCTCTCCGCCGCCATCCATCCGGTGCCGGAACAACCGGTGTTCCAGACGCTGTCTGACGTTCAGGTGAAAGAACTTGTGGAAAACTTAAGAATTCAGTTGCGCTCCCTGAGTTCTTTTGTTAGAAAAGGTAGGCTTTAGTTCAGCAGATTTGTTTCCGTTCCACGGGCCCAAGGCATATCCGAGCATCACACAATTGAAATTGTGACTTGGCCGATATGAATCTAGAATTTTTGTTCCACTTTGTTTGGTTTCTCGCGCCATTCCTTGGCATACTGGCTCTTCTCGCCGTTGCCGCGCTCGTACTCACCCCCCGTAGACCTCCCGATACGCTGAACGATGTGGCCATGTTTGTGAGGCAGATGGATGTATTGGAGTTGGCGGCCTTGCTCGACCCCATCGTGCCGCAAACTCTGCGGAAGTCCCTATCCGACAAAGACTACCGTTCGGTGCTGGACTTGCAAATCCGTCTGGTCCGCGAATACCTCAACCGGGTGAACCACAACCGGTGCGTCCTCCACAAATGGGTTGCGGGGGAATATGCCAAAATCGCGCGCAAGGATATCAAGAATCTCACGGCGCGAGAACACTTGGTCGTGGAGGCGCTGTACATCGCCGTGAAACTTCGCAGGCACTTGCTCGTGGCGAAGTTCAAACTCTGGATTTGGGGAGTCCTACGGATGGATCGCTGGCCAGAGCAGTTGTTGCCGCGTATTCCAAATCTGCGCGTGCTGTATGGCGTGAATATGCTGGCCAACTACCGCAGGTTGACTGAGATCATACATATACTGTCCCAAGTCAATCCTGGGCATACGAACGAGATGCTGCACGAAATATTCTGAAAGGGGAGTAAGATTCCGTGTTTCCCCCTAATAGTAAGACTTCCCATTGGTAAAGCTTTGGACCACGCGGGCGGGGCACCCGCGCCACACAGGCCTATTCGTAGCGCAGGGCTTCGATGGGATCCAGGCGCGAGGCTTTGATGGCGGGGAACATGCCGCTGACAATGCCCACGAAGATCAGCAGTACCGTGGAAATCATCAGAGTGGCGGTATCGATTTTGAGGTGGATATCGCCTTCGCTGGCGTCGTCCATGAAGGCACTCCAGAGGGTAAGCGATCCGACCGACCAGGAAACCAGATAGGCTAACGCGATACCGAGCAGGCCCCCTACCACGGTAATGGCTAGCGCTTCTGCCAGGAATTGGAACAGAATGTGGCGGCGTTTGGCGCCCAATGCCTTCTCGACGCCAATTTCCCGGGTGCGCTGGGTGACTGAGACCAGCATGATGTTCATCAGACCGACGCCGCCAATGCCGAGCGTGAGCAGACCGATGAAGCCGAGCAGGACTTTGAGGGCGATGGTGATAATACGCAGTTCGCCAAGTTCTTCGATCCAGTCGATCACGAACACGGCGCGCTTATCCTTGACATTAAAGTCATGGTGCAACGCCATCGAGGCGCGCACCGCGTCAGCCACTTTCGCATGCGGACCCTCGTACTGCATGGTGATGCTATCCAGATGGTAGGTGTCGCGAAGCCCACTCATGCTACTGAAGGGCACGTAAACTCTGCCGTTGGAATTGTCGTCATTGTTTGGAATGACGCGCTTCAACACGCCGACGACTGCAAAGGACAAACCGTCCACGCGAATGGTTTCGCCGAGGGCATTTTGGCCGGAAAATAGACGCTTTCTCACATCCGAACCTAAAACCGCGACGCGGTCATGGGCAAAATCTTCCTGGTCGCCGAAAAATGTGCCTTCGGAAAGATCCATTTTGCTGATGCGCGAATAGGCGGCGTAAACGCCAGCCGCCGTATAGTTTTGGCTACGGGTACCGTAGGCAATGAGCGCTTGCTTATCGGCTTCCGGCGATAGGCGGACGAGCATGGGGATTTCGTTACGAAGGTAGTCGATGTCGTCCCGGGTGAGCTTGATTTCGGTGCCAGCCTTGGTGCCTCCCGCCTGCATTTCCGTGCGGCCGCCGAACACGGTGATTTGCTGGCCGCCGAAGCTTTCGAAGGCGACCATCAAGCCGCGCTGGAATCCGTCGCCGTAGGCCAGCAGCAGAACGACCGTGGCGATACCCCAAGCCATCCCCAGCATGGTGAGGAGACTGCGGCGGCGATTGTGCTTGAGAGCCGCGTAGGATTGCTGGAGAAGATCGCCTAACATGGAAGCTCCTCGGCTTGGTACGAAAATGGTTTTGTAGAACAAGTCCACGCGGGCGAGGGCGCCCGCGGCCACACGAACAGTTTATTCCTGGCGCAGGGCTTCTACTGGTTCCAATAATGCCGCTTTACGGGCGGGGTAGAGTCCGGCAACCACACCCGCAACGGTTAAGGAGAGGATGGCTGCGACGGCGGAACCGAGCACGAGGCGCGGCGTATCGAAGCCCTGGGGTGCGGGCAACAAGCCCAAGAGCGCCATCAGGCCCGTTGCAAGCGCCATTCCAATGCCGCCACTGAAAAGAGTGAGGAATGCCCCTTCGACGAAGAATTGCGTAAGGATGTTTCTGTGCGTGGCTCCCAGGGCTTTTCGCAGGCCAATTTCGCGAGTCCTTTCCGAGACGGACACCAGCATAATGTTCACGATGCCAATGGCACCCAGGCATAGAGTGACGAACCCCACCACTCCGAGAAAGCCGTCCATGGCGTTAAATATCTTAGCAACACGCTGCGAGGACTCGATCGAATCCCAGCCATCAAACGCATCTTCTAATTTTGGATCGAAGCCATGGTGGCGGGCAATGATGGCACGGACCTCTTTTTGAGCTTCCGCGTGGCGCTCCCGGGTAATGGGACGATAATTCATGTACGAGATGGTGTCTTCGGCGTTTTCACCTTTGAGAGGAAACAGTACACGCATGGTTTCCGAGGGTATGAAGATGCGGGCGTTCGAGCCGTTGAAGCCTTCGCGGCCGACTTTGTCGAGGACGCCGATGATTTCAAACTCCAGGCCGTTGAGTAGGATTTGGGCGCCCACGGCGGGACGCCCGGGGAAGATGTTCTTCACCAGCTCCCAGCCTACGACCGCCACGCGACGGCGGTTCTCGTTGTCCTGGTCGTTCAGCCAACGGCCGACGCCTACAGGGACGGTGCGGATTTCGTTGTAGACGGGCGCGACACCTACGACCTGACCTGCCGTGGAGCCGTAGTCACTGACGGCGCGAATGTCTTCGCGTTCGATTACGGGCGTTACGCAGCGCAGGCTACGGGACTGGTCGCGTACGGCGAGGTAGTCGGCATAGGTGAGGTGATAGGCGCGCCCGCTCAGGGTGCTGCCTTCGATCCCGGGGATGCGCCCGGCAAAAATGAACATAATATCCCGGCCAAGACTCGCCATATTGCGTTCTTGACCGCTGCGGAAACCCTCGCCGAGGCCTACCAGAAGCAGGAGCGAGCCGACGCCCCAAGCAATGCCGAACATGGTCAGAAACGAGCGCAGCTTATGAGCCCACAGCGTGGAGAGGGACTGGCGGACGATTTCGAAGAGTGTGTTCATTCGCTGTTCACCTCCGTGCCGCCGCGCGCAGCGGCCTGGAGGTTTTGGCTCAGGGCGGGAGGTCTCGATTCCCGCCTGATCGTCTACTCACATATACGCCAGGACAGGGCAAAAAGTTCCTGGAGACCAGCAGTTTTAGACGCTTGAATCAGGGGCCGGATTAGCTTGAAACTGTAATTTCCTGCGATTCCACCACAATTTTAACCTGCTTCCCTAAGCGTTGGCCCACTTCCACGGCGGCAGCCAGGGTGGGGGCGTCGGTTTCCACGGCACGAACGACTTCCAGGCTGTGCATGGCATGGACGGGAAGAACGAAGCGCATCCCCACGCAGCGTTGGGCACAATGCGTGACGTCGGTGATGTCGGTGATACGCAGGGAAAACGTGCTGGAGGCCAGGATGGTGTTGGGACGGCTGATGCGGTCCAGCAAGGAGAAGATTTCGAGCTTGGACTCGATTTCGTCGGGGACGGCCTCGATCACGAAATCGGCCTGCCGGACAGCATCTTCGATGGAGCTGGCATAGGTGATGCGCTCGAGTGCAGCGTCGGCATCAGTGCTCGTAACTTCGCCGCGTGTGACCGAATCCTTGAGCAGGGCGCGAATATCGGCCTGGGCACTGCGCAAAGTACCCGGCAGGATATCTTCGAGCACCGTGCGATAGCCCCCGAGCGCCGTGGCGTGGGCGATGCCGCGGCCCACGTTACCAGCACCAATGACAGCAATGGTGTGGACAGACACGGCGACGCCAGTCACAGCTATTGCGGTCACTCCTACTCCGCGCGGTCCAGCATTTCCAGCACACCCATCACGTTGGGATCGGACTTGCGGAAATATTCAGCGAGGCGCTTGCGGTCCTCTGGCGTCAGCGTTGGAGCGGAACTGTGAATACGGCGCAGGGTGGCGGAGATGTCGTCTACGTAGTTCATGAGGCGGATGAGTTCACCGGTCGTTTGCATGTGCGGAAGAATCCTTTCGTTGCTTCTGTGTTGGCGTGTTTTTAACGGTTGTAAGTCTATTGTTCATGGCGGAGAAGAATTAGTAAAGCAACGGCACGCGGGCGAGGGCGCCCGCGCCACACAAGCGGGTCGTTAAGCGGCATAGTCTTCACTGGAGCCCAGGGGAATGTGTTCGGGCAAGCGGTCTGTGACTTCGGCGAGATGGGCCAAACGTCGCGCTAGATCTTCATTCGTCGCGCCGGGGGAGAGACGCCACGTCCAGTTGCCGTCGCTGATGCTAGGGCGGTTCATGCGGGCTTCGGAACCGAGCCCGAGAACGTCTTGCATGGGAATTACGGAGAGCGCAGACATGGAACTGACAGCTGCGCGAATGAGAGCCCAGTGAATACCGTCGGGGAACAAACCGAGGTATGCCTCGGCGTTGCGACGTTCGTAGTCGCTGACGGTTTGCCACCAGCCCACGGCCGTGTCGGTATCGTGCGTGCCTGTGTAGATCACCGTGTCCGGAAAGCATTTGTGCGGCAGGTAGATGTGCGAACCGGCGTCGCCGAAGCCGAATTGCAACACGGCCATGCGCGGAAGAGCGTGGTGCTCACGTAGAGCGTTAACTTCGGCGGTGATGACACCGAGGTCCTCAGCGAAAAATGGAAATGCGGGGATGGCTTCGCGGACTCTATGGAAGAAATCGTCTTTGGGGCCATCGACCCAGCGGCCATTGACCGCGGTGGGCTCGTGGGCTGGAATTTCCCAGTACTGCTCGAAGCCGCGGAAATGGTCGAGACGGATGTAGTCCACGCTTTGGCTGGTCCAGCGCAGGCGCTTAACCCACCAGTCGTAGCCATCTTGCTTCATCACATCCCAGCGGTAGAGCGGGTTGCCCCAACGTTGGCCTGTAACGCTGAAGTAGTCAGGCGGGACGCCGCTGACGGCAGTGGGATTGAGGTCGGCGTCGAGCTGGAAGAGGTGGGGATTGGCCCAAACATCCGCGCTGTCGTAGTTGAGGAAGATGGCGATATCGCCGACCATGCGGATGGAGCGCTCGGTGGCGTAGCGGCGCAGAGCATGCCATTGTTCGAAGAAAAAAAACTGTAAGACTCGGTCGGTGGCGAGGTTATCTTTGAGTTCGCGAGTAGCCTTCTTGATGGCGGCAAGTTCGCGACGGGCTAGCTCGCGGGGCCAGGCATTCCAGGCTTCTTTGTTGTAACGCTCGCGAAGGGCGCGGAAGAGGACAAAGCCCTCCAACCACCATGCGTTCTCTTCGCGGAACTTGTCGAAGCGCTCGCGGGCAGAGCCGGAAGCATTCTTAAGGAAATTGCGGGCGGCTTCCTCCAGCAGCGGGAGCTTTTGAGTTCGAACAGATTCGTAGTCCACGGCTGCGGACGGCGCTGGCAGATCGTGCAAGCGGTCCCAAGAGATCCAACCGCGTTCGGCCAGACGTTCCAGGCTAATGAGCAAGGCGTTTCCGGCAAAAGCGGAAAGTGAAGAGTAAGGAGAATTGCCGAGGCCTAGCGGGCTGAGAGGGAGGACTTGCCATAGGCCCTGCCGCGCGGTCGCCAGAAAGTTTACAAAATCATATGCTGCCGGGCCCAAGTCGCCGATGCCACCGCGCGATGGCAGGCTGGAAGGGTGCAGCAAAATGCCTGTGGCGCGCGGAAATGACATGCTGGGAATCTAGACTCCAATGTATCCGATGCGGAGGCGCTGAGTAAGTTCCGGCGTACCTTCGTGCGGCCTCGTAGGAGACCGCACGCAAGGAAGAAAACAATTCGTAGCTTGTTCGCGCTACAGACCTGCCGGTCCGAGGCCTCCGGTGAGTTGCTTTTTCTCGTTTTGGTTGATGACGATCTTTCCGGATTTCTCCATCTGCTGGCGGAGATTGGTCACGTAGAGGCCGAACATTTCCTGGCGCTTGGTCTGCAGGAGGACTTCGCGGACTTCGTCTTTCTTTTGCGCCATTTCCGCGGCGGTGGGCTCTTCGCGGCTGACAACTTGCAGGACAGCGCCATTTTGGCCGGCCTGCGCGGGGCCAACAATGTCGCCGGGCTTGCCCGCGAATACACCCGCAACACCTTCGTTGCTCATGGAGCCGATGTCCGGGACTTGACCTGTTGCTAGAACAGGCTCGCTGCTTTTGATACTGACGCCGAGTTCCTTTGCCGCCTTCTTCAGGTCATGCGCGGCTCGGGCACGGTCGGCGAGCTCCTGAATTTTTTTGCCAAGCAGTTGCCCGCCCTGCTCATTCTTGAACTGCTCTTCCAGCTTGGCGCGGATTTCATCAAACGACGGCGTCGCGGGCGGTTTGGTTGAAAGCACTTCATAGACGCCATAGCCTTGCGGCGTGTGGACAATCTCGGGCGGAGCTTTTTCCTTGGCGGCGAAAACCGCAGCCATCAGTTCCGGTGCAACACCAATGCCGGGGAGCGCATCTCTGTTGCTGACGAAATCCGTGGTGACCGCGCTGCCATGTGCGGCATTCTCAATCCCATTGGCGCGCGACTGCGTGAGCAGCGTATTGGCCTGGGCTTCCGCCTGACGCTGTGCGATTTGCTGCTTCAAAAGCGGCTCAATGTCGCCCTTCACTTCGTCCAGCGGCTTCAGGTGAGCGTCCTGCTTGTCGTCCACGTGTGCAATGTGGAAACCGTAGCTGCTCTTCAGAACATCACTGGTCTGGCCCTTGGGAAGAGCAAAAATCGCTTTTTCGACATCGGGTGAACCGTAGCGGCCGCGCTGGATCCATCCCAGTAGGCCCGCCAAGTTGTTGCTGCCGGGATCTTCCGAGTATTGCTGCGCCAGCTTGCCGAAATCGCCGCCAGCCTTGAGCTGCTTGAGAACGTCATTCGCTTTGGATTGCGCGGCATCCAGCGCCTTGGGATCGACTTTTCCGTCCGTGCCCGGGAGCGGCGCCTTGATCAGAATATGGCGCACGAGCACTTGCTCGGGGACACGATACTGGTCGCCATGCTGCTGGTAATAAGTTTTGAGATCGTCGTTGCTGACCGTGACCTGGGACTGGACCTTGGCCACATCGACCACGGCGTAGCGAAGCTTGCGCTTCTCGGGGATCGAGTTGGCGTAGCTGGCTTTGTTGCGCTCGTAAAAAGCCTTGAGCTCTTCCTCGCCCGGGTGAATGCTCTTCTTAACCTCAGCCGCGTCGATCACAGCGTAGTCAAACTTCACTTTCGTGTTGCGCTTGCGGACTTGTTCGTCCACCTCGGCATTGGAGACAACCGCGGCTCCGGAAACCATGGTCCGCAGTTTTTGGAAAAGCAGGTTGTCCTTTTCCAGTTCCTCAAAGCGAGCCGGGGTTAGATTGGCTTCGCGGAGCAGCTCTTCATACTTTTGCTGCCCGATGAATTTGCCACCGGGGAAGAAGGTCTGGTTGTACTGGCCGTGCTCAAATTCCTCATGAAGTTCGGCATCGCTAACGCGGAGACCCATGCTCTGGGCGGCCGACAGCAAGGCTTTTTGGTTGATCAGCTGCTCGACGGCTTGCTGGTTGAAGTAAGGCAGCATCTGGTCGGCCATGGCGTTGCCGCGCGGAAACTGCTGCCGCAGCATGGCACGGCCCTGGTCGACCACTTCCTGGGTAGTAATCTTGTCGCCGCCTACCGTCGCAACGATGCCCTTTTCGGGGCCCGTCAGACCGCTGCCGCTGGAGCTAATACCCTGGGTTAGATAGGTGACCATGCCGACGCAAATTACAACGAGTATGCCGCTCAGCACGTACTTCTTGATTTTGCCTTGGGATTGGAGAAAGCGAATCATGGCTGTTTATAGCTCCGGGTCGAGGTTGGGGGGATTCGAAGTGGAAAACCCATTATAAACCAAGGCATGGCGGAGAGGGTCCACGAGTCAGCTTCGGTCCAGGGACATCTACTCTCAAAAAGCGCAAACCCTTCCAAATCACGGGGGGCGAGCTGCGTGGCGCCGCACGCCCACCGGCTCTACTTCGGCGGCCTTACCCCAACTTTTGGGTCAATCACTTTCCCATTGACCTCCACGCAGTACTTATACTCCCCACCGGAAGCGCCTTCGCGAACGGTGCCGGAAGAGGGCAGACAGGGATGAAAATGGAAGCTCTCAAAAGGGGTCTCGGGATCAAAGCAAATCGTAAAGTTGACGCCTTCTTCCGCGCGCCAGACAACCGTCTCATCCAGCCTGCGGTCGATTTCGATGTAATCCGGCTCCACCCGTGGGTAGCCGTCTTCGCCCACGCTGACGCGAACTATCTTTTCCCGTTCACAGTCTGGAACCTTCGTTGGCTGTGCGCTCATGTTGCCTCCGATTGGACGTGCCGTTGTGAAAATCTAATGAATCGCAGTGACTATTCTTACTTCACAATTCGTTGGAATTGCAAGTTGGAAGACAAACTCACGAAAGCGGGGTCATCCCGCACCCAAGCTTTCGGATAGCCGGCCGAGACAGACTTCTCCAACTCTGAGAGTGCTTGCTCATCCATCCCGAGACGATGGTGAATTTTGGCGGCGAGTGCCCAGATGTCAGGACTTCTTGTTGTGCCAGACGGAACTCTCCCTAGCAACGTAAGAGCTGCTTCTCGATGTCCCAGCATGGCTTGATAGAGGCTGGCCCAGTGAATCGCTTCCTCGTTCCGCGCATTGACACGTAGAACCTCGCCGACCAACTCGGCCGCTTTTAGGTAAGCGGGGCGGTCGCGCGCAGATTGCGCCGGAACCATGGCGTAGGCCTCCGCCAGATTGCCCCATTGCCAATATTCTGCGTCTGCCTGCCTGACAGCCAATTCATAAGTGCGCACAGACTCAGGAAAGCGGTGTTGATAGAAATACGCCGTGGCCAGATTGGAATAGCCCGTGGCGCTGGGTTGCAGTGTC
>JAYTQD010000105.1:0-1845 GCA_043746935.1 Acidobacteriaceae bacterium
ATTCCGTATAGCGCACCGTGTGCGTGATATTTCGGTGACCGAGGTAATGCTGAATGGCGCGCGTGTCCTGGCCGTCGTTGGCGAGCTTGTAGCCGGTCGCGTGCCGCAGCATGTGCGGATGGATAGGGAAGGGGAGCCTCGCTTGTTCGCCGGCGCGCGCTAACAACTTGCGCACGGTCGCTGGTGTCATCGGCCCTTCGCGTTCAGTCACAAACAAATACGGCGAGCTCGGGTACTCGCGCTTGAGCTCGCGCAGCGCGCGCAGCTCCGGTCCGCGGATCGGGTGCGTGGAGGGCAGGCCGTTCTTCAATCGCACCACATGCAAAAGCCCAGCTTTCAGATCCACCTGCTCCCAGCGCAGCGTGACGAGCTCGCTAACGCGGAGGCCATGGCGGTACGCCAGGAGCAAGAGCGTCCGATCGCGCAGGCCGTGCCGACCGATCTTGCCGGCCACCTGCAGAACCTTCGCAACCTCCTCAGGTGTTAGGTATTCGCGCGATCTTCGAGCAAGATTGGTTTGGCGTGGAGGAGGGGGGATACGATGGCCAGGGGTGGCCCGGGATTTCCGCTGTAATAGCTTCCTATTGCGCCGGCGCGAGGCAACCTTCCCATTTACGAGTGTTGGGGTGCGTTTCGCTGCGGCGGATTTCTTCGGGGCTTTGGCCATGGGCGGCCATCATACATTCCCATAAAGGGTCATTAATGGGAATATTTGTAGAGGTTTCCAATATCTCCAATGTTAGCCTGTGACGTCGTTGTGAGCAGTTGCGTCGTTTGGCTGCCTGTTTGGCTGAGTGTGGGAGTGAAGGCGGAGTGGGCTTTCCACTCCGCCTCCATGCAAAATTACGGCTTCGTGCCCTCAAACAAAAATCCATTTGTGCGACCGGTATTCAACGCCGCACTGATCAATCTTTTTGATGTGAGTACGTAGTAGGCGGCGCCCGTAACAGTCGTCGTGCCATTTGAGCAAACTCCACCATTGAATGTGACGGACACGTCGTACACATTTCCTTTGGCTCGCGTCGAAGCAGTGCCCGAGTAGGCGCATCCACTCGCACTGCTGCCGCTGATTGCCCCCGTACTCGAAATGGTCACTGTTGTGAGCTCCGTGCCACCGAGTGTAGCGGCCGTTCCCGAGTACGTTCCTGCGACTGTCGCCAAACATGGAGCCAGTTCGTAGTCGGTACTGTAGGTAGTTGTAAATGTTCCGGAGCCGCCTGTCGTGTAAGTCTGCGTTCCGCCAAGCGTGCTTTTGTCCGTGTATGTTCCAGAAAGCGAGAAGCCATTCGACCCCAGTCCTTCAAGATTAAAATCTATGCCGTCCGAAGACGTGAAAGCCCCATTTGAAGATGTACCGTGACCCTGTACCGCTCCGGCAATAACCGCGTTGTTGCCGACTGCGGTATAGATAAACCAATATGTGCCATCGTCTAAAACCAGGCCAGCTATCGATCGACCGGAACTGGTCGTGCCGTTCCAAAGTCCCTGAGCGGACGTTGGAGTAACGGGGTTCATTGTAGGACTCGATCCGCCGCCACCGCCGCAGGCGCTAAGCGCTACAGCTACGATGGAAAGGGCTGCAACTGAGTATTTCATGGGGTATCGCCTTCGAACATGAATTCTGATGTCTTTAGCTTGCGCTAGTTCAGCTGGCACAGTCGTTGAGTATTCCGGCCCAAGTTGACCGCTGATTCCGATTGAACCTGACCGGCGATTCCGGAGCAAGTTGACCGAGGATTCTGCTTGTAAGGTGACCGATTGTCGGTCAGGGCCGGAATGGACGGTCACGATGCAGAATGAGCGGTCAATTTGGGCCGGAATGATCTGAGCGGATCTGCGCTGTAG
>JAYTQD010000106.1:0-4956 GCA_043746935.1 Acidobacteriaceae bacterium
TTCAGCGCTGCGGTAAACCTTGCTCCTTATCTGCGGTTTTAGCCACTGAGGTAAGGGGTTGGACTCAGAATTTTCCCACAACGGTCCGATAGTTATTAAAGCAGTCCTGAAGTCCTTCCGCGTGCCTCGCTGAAGCAACCGATTACTTTCGTGACCTACATTCCGGTTACCCCTCAGACTACGATTCTTGTATGACGCTTGAATCGATGGTCGTCTCTCGCGATTGGCAGGAAGTCAGTGTTCTGGAGTGCATCCTTGGCGGCATGCAAATCGGCGTGGACGTGGAAACCTCGCCCGAAGAAGCACGCCGCAAACTCTCGCGAACAAAAATTGACGCGGTCATTGTGGACTACGATCTAGCCGGTGCCGACGCTCTAGTACAAACTTTTGAACCGATGCGTCAGGGCGGCGATGCCATCCCGCTGGTACTGATGAGCGGCCCACAACATCACGACCAACTGCGCCGTAGCGGCGCCGACTTCTATTTTGAGAAACCGGTCTCCGTCGAGCAAGCCGTACACACGCTGGCGGCAGCACGCAATCTGATCCTGAGGGGCCGCTTGCGGTATCACCGGCAGGCCTTGCAAGCCCACGTCTCCATGGTGGCCAACAGGAAACAGATGGATGCGGAACTGGTGAACGTAAGCCGCGGAGGGATCGGCGTGCGTACCAAGGAAAACCTACCCATCGGCGAGGTGGTTCGGCTGCGATTCTCCCTGCCCGGCAGGAAGCTGGTCGTCCAGGGACAGGCTGCAGTGGCGTGGCGTAGGGCGAACGGAGACGTAGGTCTCCGCTTTGAGGAACTAGCTGAAGACGCGCACAACGAACTGCAATTGTGGCTGGAGGGCCGATACTTCGAAAGCTAAAAGTCGGGGCTAGGAGGCGCGCTTGACGGCCGGACTGCTGTGGCCCGGATGGGCTTGATCCCATGCCTTGAGCTGGTTCAAGTCATAGCTGTAGGGACCGTAGCTGGTGAACGTGGGCTCATCAAATAGGCGCTTGATGCCGCAGCCAAGGCAAACCCGGTACGAGCTTCCGTGAACGCTCAGAGGCCAACTCATCTTCCGGTGCCAGCAGCCGCGCATCATGACCACGGCAGCGCCGGTCACTCCCACGGCAATCGCCCCGGCAGGCCAAAACCAGCGGAATCGGCTCTTGCTAGGCTTCTCCACCGGCGCTGGACCCACACTTTTTACAGCGTTCATATTTCAAGGATACGGTGGATGAGGACTTGCGGCAATAGCTCGTTGGGGCCGAAGGTGCTACAAGATCTGCACTAGTGGTCCTTTGGGTACATTGCTGTTAGCGCATAAACCCTGTAATTTTACTGGGAACGCCTGTAAATCTACTGGTTTCAGACGAGTTCTTCGGGAATGCCATTTCGACCAGAGTTTCGCGAGGGTGGACGGCCCAACCTGGGCACGAGTCCGCGTACCGCAGAGGATGCTCAAGCGGCAACCCCATCGTCCGCCCCGGCCCCTGAAGGGCTGCAAGCAGCATTGCCTTCGCTCTTGACCTTCTCTTCCCTGCACGAAGAACTGCGCTGCAAGAAAATCGAGTTGGCCAAAGCCGGAGCGGTCGCGGCCCACATTCGCAGCGAGGTCTTGCAATTCATCGCCGAGCGGGCCTTGGCCATCAGCGGAGCCAGCGGCATCGCCATCGCGCTCGCGGAAGGAAGCGAAATCGTCTGCCGCGGAACCGCCGGTGACACCGCTCCCCCGCTGGGGTTGAAGCTGAACTTGCATTCAGGCCTGACAGCGATCTGTTACACCACTGGAACAGTCGTCCGCTGCGATGACTCCGAGACCGATACTCGCGTCGACCGGGATGCTTGCCGGAGCCTGGGCGTGCGCTCCGTGGTGGCCGTTCCCTTGCGCACGCCGGACGGAACCGGCGGCTTGATCGAAGCCTTCGAGAAACAGCCTTACGCATTTACCGATGGCGACATCCGCGAATTGAGCCTCTTAGCGGAGCTGACCGTCGAAGCGATTCGCGCGGAGGCACCGCCAGTCCCAAAATTCCAAGCCTCGACAGCTCCCTCGCTGAAAGTCAGTGATTTAGCAGGACAGAGCACTTCGCTGGGCGACTGGACACAACTCACGGGATCAGCGCAGGAAGCGCCCACACTGGCCCCTTCCGTGGCCTCCAGGCAGCAGAGCGTGTCTCCCGCAGTCCCAGCCTCGGACCGCCGCAAGCAGGTCTCATACGTCGCTCAGGAACCGGTCCAGCCCTGGAGACAATGGACGCTCTCGGCTGCCGGTGTCGTAGTGCTAGCTGGCGCGGCTTGGTCGTGGTACTCCCACAAAGCTCAGCCCACCGTGGCTGTTGTAGCAGCGTCGGCGACAAGCACAGCTTCAACGCTCCCACTTTCAGCCGCGCAAGTCGCCGAAAACTCGGCCCTGCCCCGGATCACGGGCTTACGCCACTGGTCGAATGCGGAATCCAGCACCGTTGTTATTGATCTGCAGGATGCGGTTCCCTACGAAATTCACAAGCTTGCATCTCCTGACCGAATTTTTGTGGATCTGCATGACACGGCCCTGGTGAAAGAACTTGCCAACAAAAACGACGCCGTCGATGACGCCTTGCTCAGCCGGATCAAGATCGGACAAACCGTTCCCGGCGTGAGCCGCGTCGAGCTGGAAACCAAGAACAGTTCGAATTTCTCCGTGAGCCTGGAGCCGAATCCATTCCGCCTGGTGCTCGAGATTCGCAGCCTGCAAGCGCCGCCGAAGCCAAAGATGGACACGCAGACTGTCTGGCAAAACACGACCCACCCGGCGTTCCCGGAGATCTCGAAGAATCCGACTGCGGAAGATGCGCGGCTGCGCGCCCACGTTCCTCACCTGCGCATCGTCGTCGACGCGGGCCACGGCGGTTGGGATATGGGCACCGTAGGCCGCCAGGGCTTGCTGGAGAAAGATCTGGCGCTGGAGATCGCGCAGCGCCTTGGTGTACTTTTGGAACAACGCCTGGGCCTGGAAGTGATTTACACGCGCTCGGACGATACGTTTGTACCGCTGGGTAAGCGAGCGGCGATTGCGAATCAAGTCGGAGCGGATTTATTTATCTCGGTCCACGCGAACTACAGCAGCGAATCGGCGGCGCGAGGTGTTGAGACTTATTACACGTCGTCGGGCCCTTCGACGCAGGTGCTCGCGGAAGAAGAAAAAGAAGTCGGCTCGGCTCCCGCGCTCCAGATGGACGCTTCTGAATTGCGGAGCAAATCCGAGGCGTCCCGCAAACTCGCAGCCAGCGTACAGCAGGCGCTCTACGGGTCGCTCGCCACCAGGAGCCCGGGTGTTCGCAACCGGGGCGTCAAGGCTGCTTCCTTCGTCGTCCTGACCGGCACGACCATGCCAGCGATCCTCGCCGAAGTTTCCTTCGTCAGCAGCCCCACCGACGAGCACAACCTGCAAGACCCTTTCTACCGTCAGAACATCGCCGAAGCGCTCTACCGAGGCGTGGCGCGGTATGCCGCCGGCGCAGCGAAGACGAGTGTCGCGAGTGCGAATAAACGCAATACCGGTCTCTAAAATCTCTGAGTTCGTTCTCTTTAAAGGACGCGATGAATCGCCGAGGGGATGGACTTGTCTTAAAGACCCATACGAGGTCAGTTAAAGCCATGCAAACGCTGACTCGCAATGAGATCACTCGTCTCAGCCCAGAAGAACGGCTGGCCTTGATTGGACAGCTGTGGGATAGTCTGCACGATGCGGAAGTACCGCTACCGCCTGCGCAACGGGAGGAGCTTTCCCGAAGGCTAGCTTCTTTCGATCAGGATCGTACCCAGGCAGTGACTTGGGAACATCTCCGCGCTGAGCTGGCCCGACGCTGCCCGTGACGCTTGCAATAATCTTTACCCCAGCGAGGATATAATTTGGCATGATGCAAGAAGCCCAGGAACTGCTGAAGAAGGCGCTAGCCTTGCCCGACAAGGAGCGTGCGGATATGGCTGGCAGTTTGATCGACAGTCTGGACGACACGGTCGATGAAAATGCAGAAGCCGCCTGGCAGGAAGAGATCGCTCGCCGCCTCGAAGAGGTTCGAGCTGGAACAGTGAAAACAATTCCCTGGAACGACGTCCAGCAGAAGGGGCGTACCTTGCTCCGTGGCAAGTAGTCCGCTTAAATTTCATCCGGAAGCGGAACAAGAATATCTTGCGACCTTAGCGTGGTATCAGGAACGAAGCCCCGCTGCGGCGATCAACTTCGAAAGCGCAGTTTCAAAAGCCGATGGTATTGGGGCACTCTCGGGAGAGCAACAGTGGATGGCTGGTGGATGAATTCATTTAGCATGCTGCATCGCCTTAAGACGAATCGGCCCGAGCGCCTCGGCGACCTTCCCGTCTGGATGAAAATTCGGATTGATCCCACGTCAGAAGAGCATGCGCTTATACACAGATACCGTGAAAAACTGGCGCCTGCGGACGCAGACTTCGAGTTCGAGACGCATGAGAGCGGGCCGGAGATCCTGGTCTACTTGGCAGTAACAGCGGCAGGAGTAAGTCTAGCCAAAAGCGTCATCGATTTAATTACGACAATCATCAAGGCCAGATCCGAGACCTGGAGAAAACGTGACTTGCCCTTCAAGCCTTTGGAGCTGATTATTCGCCACGTTGACGAAGGGCGTGGGCGAAGCGATGAGATTATCCTCCGCCTTGGACAACAGGAGGCGCATGACGAAACCGTCATCGAGCAGAGGTTGATGGAATCGCTGCGCGAGATTGTCAAGAACAAGAAGCAACAAAGGTTGTAGAGGTTAGTCTGCTCCGCTCGGGATGACAAGCAAGTTTAGGCTCTAGGCTTATTCATCTGCCAGTTCAGATGCGCCTTCACCGTCGGCCATTCACCGGCGATCACTGCTGTCCGGTTCAACTCGTCGCCGCATGCTGCAAGTGTTTGTAAATAGTCATCTTAAGGCGTGTTGATTGTTGCCGCGATTTGAACTTCTTTC
>JAYTQD010000107.1:0-13088 GCA_043746935.1 Acidobacteriaceae bacterium
TTCACCAAGAATGCAGCCGAGGCCTACGCCCAGATCGTCAAGCGCTATCCCATGGGCTTGCGCACGGAGGACGCGAAGGCGCGCCTGGAAGAGCTCCACCAGCCGATGCCGCAACCCACTCCGGAGATGATGGCGCAAAACAAGAAAGAGATGGAGAGCCGCAGCGAGACCAGCATGATGGGTCAGTTCCTGGCGAACTTCCGGCGCCGCCCAAATATGGCGCAAGCGTCCAAGGTGGGAGATCCCACGCTGGTCGATCCGAAGCTCGTAAGCGCAACAGAAGTAGCCCAGGCGACAGTGCGCGCCATGAGTTCAGGCGCTGCGACAACCGGTCCTTCGACGGTAGGAGTGGAGACGGTGAAGGGTCCCCTAGGGCCGAGTCAGGATGCGCCGCGCTCCGACGCGCCGCCCGTAAGCCAGCCTGCCGTGGGCCCCAGCACGACACCGGCACCTACGACCGACGCTGCTCCACCGAGTAGCGGGGCGGCAGCACCTGCGGAGCCAAGTCCCTACGGCGAATTGAAACCCGATACGTCCGCCACAGATGCGGCGCCAGCGGCTGAAGTACCGCCTCCAGCCCCAGCGCAAACCAACGAAATCCAGCCCGCTGCCTCTTCGGACAACAAACCGCCAGCCTCGGTAAATCAGCCTCCAGCACCAACTCCGAACGATGCGTCTTCGTCTAGTAGCTCGAAGAAAAAAAAGAAGAGTAAGAAGGTATTTCCGTTCTAGAAGCGATTCGATGGAGGTACGGGCGTCTTCGTCCGTGCGGAGATTGCACTGGAACTAAGTACTGTGACCGCATGATGTTTACAGCCTAAATCGGGCAATACCCACGTAGGGGCAGGTGCCCTCGCCTGCCCACGCAGCAAGAATCATGCGTTCACGACACTAAACCAACAAATCGACCGCAGTCTTCTGCGTCTCGTCGGCAATCTTCAGGGTGGCAAGGTTGACCGAAAATTGATTTTTCGCAGATAACAGCGCAACGACTTCCACACTGAGATTGACGGTGTCCGCAGTGGCCGCATCGGGGGATAGCGCGGCTGCGCTGGCAATCCCGGTAGCAGCTGCCTCCAGTTGTACTTGTGCCTGATCCAATCCCTGAAGCGCGATGGCGGTGAGGTCCATATGTTTCTATCGGCAGAAGCCGAGGCCGACTTTAGCACCCTGACTAGCGGGCAACCGCTGATGTATCCTGTTCACTTGGAGAGACTTATATGAAAAAACTAGTTCTTACGCCACTCATCTTATTGGTTGGCTTTGCCCTAACCCAGCAAACTTTGGCGCAACAGACCAAAAACCCGGTCAGCACAGTAGTACGGGAAATGCTAGAGCGACAGCAGAAAAACCTAACTGCCGCTGCCGAAGAAATGCCCGCCGCCAAGTACAGTTACAGCCCCACGCCGGAACAGATGAGCTTCGCGCACCTCGTCATCCACATTGCGGATTCCAACTATCACTTGTGCTCGCTGCTGGCCGAGGTTCCCGCGCACAAGGCTTGGGAACCGACGGGGAAAGAAGGCAAGGACGAGTTGGTGGCTGCGCTAAAGGATTCGTTCGACTACTGTGGCAAGGCAGTTGCGGCGATGGACGACTCCAAACTCGGCGACACCATCAAGGGACATCACGGAGACCCCGCGCCCCGCGCCTGGGCCGCGATTGCGCTCACCAATGACTGGGCGGATCACTACAGCGCGGCAGCCATGTATTTGCGGCTGAATGGAATGTTGCCGCCTACGGCGAAAAAATAGGCCTGACGGTAAATCAAGACCGACAGCTACTTGAGTTGCACCAGCGAGTCGGACGAGGAGGCCTGAGCTAACACCGATCCGGGCATCTGCGGGTCACGCCATTTGTCAAAGATGGAAACCTGATGCACGCAGGACACAGTGCATTGCGGGGCGCACAATTTTTCCGTCATGTACTCGCGCCGCATGTCGGCTCGTGTGTATTCCTCCAGCGGCGTTCCTGGATGTCCGCGCTGCTGTGAGCAATAGTGGACTAGGCCGTCTTCGCAGATGTAGAGATAGCGCGAGCCGGCACGACAGCGCCAGTCGTTCGGTTGCCCCAAAGCGATATTATCCTGGAAAGCGTTCACACGGGTGAAGCTGCGCTTCCCCAAAGCCTTCATCTCGCCGTAAACGCGCCTGTCGTCTTCGCCTAAAGGCCGCAGCTGCCCGCTGCCGTCGTGGATGATACCGACCGTAGAGGTAAAACCCAACTCAATGGCGCGTTTCCCAATCGTGAGCGCATCCTGCGGGTTGTTCACGCCGCCACCCACCACGGAATTGATGTTCACGTGGAACGTGGCGTATTCGGCCAGCAGTTGCAGCTTTTTGTCGAGAACTTTCAAACTCTTCTTTGAGACTTCATCGGGCATTACGTTGTCGATGCTGATCTGGAGCCATTCGAGGCCAGCGTCGTTGAGCCGCTGAATGCGCTCGGCCACTAGCAGATATCCATTGGTGATCATGCCGGCAATGGCGCCGTTCTTGCGAATGCGGCGGATGACATCATCCAGTTCCGGATGTAGAAGTGGCTCACCGCCGCTGATCGTGATCACAGACGTCCCCAGCTCACCCAGCTTGTCGATCCGGCGGAACATGGCATCCAGCGGCACGGGCTTGGAAACGTCGTCGTACTCATTGCAATAAGTACAGGCAAGATTGCAACGCCGCATGGGAATAATGTGCGCCAACAGCGGATGCCTAGTGGAAACGACGGCCTTAGCCACGGCCCGCAATCCACGCGCGTCGCGCACCAGCCGCTGCAGGCGGCGTCCGAGTTTGGAGGTGGAAGGCATAGCTCTACGATTACTCTAATGGCAACACAGAATGTCCATAAGTGCAACATTTGCAACAGTGTACTGCGGGATTCCGCGGGTAAATGGTCGTCTTCCGGAGGCTGGCGGACTGCCTTTCAGAACCAGCACCCGGGCCGGGGAACAATTTTGGATGTGAGATCGTATACATTGTAGGCGGTCTCTGGGACTGCCCCGCGAGGAGGAAATGTATGCAGAAGTGAGTTGGAGTGCTTTGGATTGGGTTCCTGGGAATGCTCCTCCCGCTGGCAGTTCACGCCGCAAACCCGAAAACGATCTCCAAACCGCAAAACGGTCAGAGTCTGGTGATTGTCTTCAAAGATGGCCATCAACAGAGTTTTGCCATGGGCGACGTTGCACGGATTGAATTCCAAGGTACCAATGCATCCAGCGCTCCAGACGCCTCCGCCCTAGGCCGTGGCCACTTCCTGGGCAAGTGGGAATTGGGCCAAGGAAACGGGAGCAACTTCTATGTCACGCTGGAACCCAATGGCGAGGCCTCGAAATCCATTCGATCGAGTCATGGAACTTGGACCGTCGTGAACGGTGAGGCACGTATTAGTTGGGATGATGGCTCGCACGATGCCATCCGCAAAGTGGGCACGAAATTCGAAAAGTTTTGGTACCCCGACGACAACTTTTCCGGCAAGCCGAACAATGTCACCGGTGCCCAGCGTATTGAGACTAAACCGATCTAACGGATAGCGCTGGCGGGCAGTGTCGTCCCTCTGATGTCGTCGTACCTTGCCATTCCTTCGCCATCCGTTTACCGTGGAGGCTTCGCGATTAGTCCATTCGTCGAGGAGCCTCGTTTGAAAACTCGTGCCGCATTCCTGCTGGTATCTTTCTTCCTTCTATCCTTCGCCGCACAAGCCCAGGTTGATGCGGCAACCCGGCAGCTTTCGCATGACATTTTCCAGCAGCTCATCGAGATCAACAGCACCGATTCCGTGGGCAGTGTAACCGCCGCTGCGGAAGCCATGCAGAAGCGCTTCCTCGACGCCGGATTTGCGCCGCAAGACCTCTACTTGGGCGGACCCAATGACCGCAAGAAGAACGTGGTCGTGCGCCTACACGGCGCGGGCAAGCACAAACCCGTGCTGCTCATCGGTCATCTCGATGTCGTCGAAGCCCGTCGCGAAGATTGGACTACCGACCCGTTCCAATTCGTCGAAAAAGACGGCTTCTACTATGGTCGCGGCACGCAGGATATGAAGGGCGGTGATGCTGTCATGGTCACGACCCTCATCCGCATGAAGAAGGAAGGATTTCAGCCAGATCGCGACATTATTCTCGCGATGACCGCCGATGAAGAGGGTGGAAAGTCGAACGGCGTCGACTGGCTCATCAAGAATCACCGCGATCTGGTGGATGCTGAGTTTGTTCTGAATCACGATGGTGGCGGTGTGGAGACCAACCATGGCAAGCCTACTTTGGTTTCCGTGGATGCCACGGAAAAACTTTACGCCGACTACCGGTTGCTGGTGACGAATCCTGGCGGGCATAGTTCGCTGCCCAAGCCGGATAACGCCATTTATCACCTCGCAGAAGGTCTGGCGCGGCTTGCGCATTATCAATTTGCCTTCGAACTGAATGACGTTACACGCGCTTACTACGGGCGCATGTCGCGGATTGCTGACGGGCAGCGAGCGCAGGATATGAAGGCGATTTTGCAGACGCCGCCGGACCTGGCTGCCGTCGCGCGCTTGTCCGAAGACCCGCAGGACAACTCCACGCTGCACACTACGTGCGTGGCCACACGGCTGGATGCTGGCCACGCGAACAATGCGTTGCCACAACGGGCGCAGGCGAACGTGAATTGCCGCATTGTCCCGGGACACAACGCCGAGGAAATTCGGCAGGAACTGGTACGCGTGTTTGCCGACCCGAAGATTGAAGTGAAATATGTGGGCGCAATTGGCGAAGTAACGGAGCACGGAACGGAGCGGCAGGCTTATGCGGCGCCTGCGCTGCGTCCGGAAGTATTTGAGACGCTCGACAAGATTGCCGCGACGATGTGGCCGGGCGCGCCTGTCATTCCAACCATGGCGACTGGGGCTTCCGATGGTATTTACACGAACGCGGCGGGCATGCCGACGTATGGAGTTTCAGGACTCGCGCTGGACCGCGACGATGTCCGTGCGCATGGGAAGGATGAACGTCTGGGCGTGGAGTCGTTTTATGCGGGAGTGGATTTTTATTACCGGTTTCTGAAGGCGGTTGTGTCGACGAAATAGTATGGATTGGGTTGGGAGAATAGCCTTGCTGGACGGCCGAGGGCGGCCGTCCCCACGTAAGGCGTAGCATCAGCGAATGCGGTGGTGCCCGGCCCGTTGGAGGGTTTCTTCGGCGGTCTGCACATGATCTGACTTGATCAAGATGCAGTCGGTATCGAAGGTGGAGATAGCGAAGATTCCGATCTCCGCCGCAGCTAGCGGATCCAGGATTGCGGCTAGGACCCCGGTCATCTCGAACGGAAACGGGCCTTGTAACTGGATGCAGACCCAGTTGCCTTCGGCTTGAATGCCAGGCGGAACGCGCGATTCTTCGCAAACGACGGAAAATCCGTTCGCGGTGCGCGTGAAGGAAAAGAATTTTGATGCGGAAGCCCAAGCCGGGATTGCAGCATCCGCTGCCAGCCGGCAAATCGCGAACCTGCCTTCGAGCACGGAATACTTTAGCTGGTGAGCGGGCAAGCTAGTCCTCAATCGCTTTCCGCAAGGCGGCGCGGGCTAACAGCCGCGTGGAATCGAGCACGGGCAGCGGCGAAACTTCGGGCGGCACTAACAATGGTATCTCGGTGCAAGCCAGCGCCACCGCGTCGCAACCCTCGTCCTTCAAGCGCCGGATCACCTCGATGAAATAGGCCAACGATTGCGGCAGGAACTTTCCGTACACCAGTTCATCAAAAATGATTTGATTGATGCGCTCGCGCTCGGCCGCGCCGGGGATGCCGTGCAAAAGCTTGGCCGCCTGGAGGCGCTCCGGATAGACCGGGCCTTCCATCAAATACTTGGTGCCGAGAACGCCGATGCGATGATATCCGAGGCGCTGGGCTTCGGCAGCGACTTCCTGTGCGATGTGCAACCACGGACGCGGCGAGCGGTGGGCCACTAAGTCGAACGCCTGGTGGATGGTGTTGTCCGGACATACGAGAAAATCCGCGCCTGCGCGCGCCAGTTTTTCCGCGGAAGACATCATCAACTCGGCAACGCCCGCCCAGTCGTCGCGGGTGATGAACTTCATGTACTCCGCTAAGGGATGCGTGTGTAGAGAAACTTCTGGATGATTGTGCGGCCCGAGGCGTTCGGCGCCTTCCAGACAAATGGTCCGGTAGCAGAGAGCCGCGCCCTCCGCGCTACAGGCTACGATGCCGATGTGCTGTGCCATTCTCCAATCCCCTAAAACGTCGCCGCTTTCGCGTCAAAGAAATCCAGCATTTTCACTTTTCGTTCCGCATCGAGAAATGATGCCTCGAAAGAGTTGCGCGCCAGTTCTCGCAGTTGCTCCTCGGTAAAACCAAACGTCTTCTGCGCAATCGCATACTCCCGGCACAGCGACGTCCGGAACATCGCGGGATCGTCCGTGTTCAGTGTCAGCATCAGCCCGTGGTCGAAGTACTGCCGTACGGGATGATCTTCCAGCCGCGGACAGGCTCCGGTAAGAACATTGCTGGTCACACAAATCTCCACGGGAATTTGGCGCTGAGCCAGCTCTTCCAGAAGCTCCGTGTCTTGCGCGGCCGTCAACCCATGTCCGATGCGTTCCGCTCCCAGATTGAGCGCGCCCCAAATGGATTCCGGAGACGTTGTTTCCCCAGCATGTGCCGTCAGGTGCAAGCCGTGGCTTGCGGCGTAGGCGTAAACATCGCGAAACAATTCCGGCGCGCCCCGGCTTTCATCGCCGCCAATCCCAAACGCAATTACATTCCGGTGCTGATATTCCACAGCTAACTCAGCCACACGCTGCGCAGGCTCTGCCCCAAAGTGACGGACAGCATCAAAGATCCACAGCAACGAAACCCCAAAGTCGCGCGCGCCGCGCTCCCGCCCGCGCTCCATGCCCTCAAACAACGCTGCAAAATCCTGCGACCGCCACAGACACACGCCCACCGAAACAAACACTTCGGCGTGTAGAACATTTTCCGCTTGTAAGCGCTCCATCAACCGGTACGTGATGAGCTCATAGTCTTCCGCGACGCGCAAATGTTCCGTGACGGCCTTAAATGCCATCAAAAAGCCCTGAAAATCTTGGTATCGGTAAAGAGCCTCGCAGGAGGCAAGATTGGCGTCCGCCATGTCGTGGCGCAGGCGCAACTCCAGCAGTGTGGCCGGCTCAACCGAGCCTTCCAGATGCAGATGGAGCTCCGCTTTAGGCAAAGAACGAAGGAACGAACTCGGGGCAGAGAGGGCCACAGACCGATCTTACCGGAGCCGAGGCTTCCCGCGCCGCTCGCTATTTATTGCCGGCAAATTCGCTGCGATGGCGGCTGTAGAAATAGTAAATGGCGAGTCCGATAAAGAGCCAGACAAAGAATCGCACCCAAGTGAGGATCGGCAATCCGGACATCAGCAAGACACAAAAGAACACACTCGCGATGGGCGCCAGCATTCCGCCCGGGGCGCGGAAGCCGCGGCGCCGCTCGGGTTCGCGGACGCGCAAAATCATGACCCCAACCGACACGAGCACGAAAGCAAATAAAGTTCCAATATTAGAAAGATCGGCCAGGGTGCCGATGTCGAGAACACCCGCGGGCACACCCACCACGAACCCCGCAATCCAGGTGGCCGTCGCCGGGGTGCGAAATTTTGGATGCACGCGGCCAAACAGTTTCGGCATCAACCCATCGCGCGACATGGCGAACCAAACACGCGCTTGCCCCAGCTGAAAAACGAGCAAGGACGAGATCATGCCCATCATCGCCCCAAACAGTACGGCCAGCCGAATCCAGTTCAGCGTGCTCGATCCGGTGGAAATCGTCAGCTTCTTCAGGCTGTTGACCACCGGCGCGGCGTCATCCAGCAGGCTCTGCCAGGGGACAAGACCCGTCAGCACGATGGCCACCGCCAGGTACAAAACGGTGCAGACCACCAGGGTCGCAATGATGCCAATGGGCAGATCGCGCTGCGGATTCTTCGCTTCCTCTGCGGCCGTGGAAACGGAATCGAACCCAATATACGTAAAGAAGATAATCGACCCGCCCGTCAAAATTCCCGACCAGCCGTTGGGCGCGAAGGGATGCCAGTGACCGGGGTTCACGTAATGTGCTCCGGCGATCACAAAGGCCAAGATGGCGGCAATCTTCAGGATCACCATGGTGTTGTTGGCCTTCGCGGACTCGCGAATACCGCGCACCAGCACCACCGTCAAAAGCATAACTACGAGAAAAGCGGGGAAGTTGAAACCGAAGTGCCAGCCGGTGCCGTACAAGACGTTGCCCTTAAGATTGGTTAGACCGCCCGGCAAATAGGCGGGCGAAATCCAGCGCAACGCCGGATGCAGCCCGAACCAATCGAAGAGATCCACAAGGTGGGCGGCGAAGCCCACGCTCACGGCCATGTTGCTCACCGCGTATTCCAGAATCAGATCCCAACCAATGATCCACGCGATCAGTTCGCCCATGGTGGCGTAGGTATAGGTGTAGGCGCTGCCGGCAATCGGAATCATGGACGCCAGCTCGGCGTAGCACAGCCCCGTGAACGCGCACACAATCGCCACCAGCACCAGCGAAACTGCGATCCCCGGCCCCGCGCCCGGGCGTCCGAGAGTAGCCGTATGCCGGATCAGGTAATCCAGTAGGGGGGCGTTCAGGATCGAAGAGGTATCGAACTTTTGCCCGGCAATGGCCGTGCCGATCACGGTAAAAATTCCGGAACCGATTACCGCGCCAATGCCCAGAGCGGTCAGCGAAACAGGCCCGAGAGTCCTTTTGAGTTGACGATCCGGCTCTTCGCAATCCGAGATCAGCTTATCGATGGACTTCCTGGCAAAAAGTTGGTTGCCCAGAGGAGCGCCCCTTCAGGTCGAAATGAAATCCGCAGCACGAAACCCGCCAAGACTACCACGACAAACGCAATCCCCGCCACGCTCAAAAGCAACGTGGCGGGGACCCTTGTTAACGCTTAGACGTGCCGCGAGTCAGCTTCTTCGTCTTCTGCTTCTTGGACCCGCGTGGATAGTCGCGAGCCTTCAGCGGCTTCTCGGTCTTCGCCTTCTTGCGCGCCGTACGCTTAGCTTTCTTGCGTGCATCTTTTTCCAGCTTTTTTGTATTTGCCATAATCCTCTCGTGTTTCTGCAGATAGTGGTGCTGTAGATAATAGTGCGGCTACGACCGTTCCAGCTGAGCGTACTTCTCCACCAGCTTTTTCAAACCGAAGCCCTGAAATTGTACCGTAATCTTGGCATCGCTACCCTCTCCTTCGCGCCGGTAGACGATTCCCTCGCCATATTTTGGGTGGCGGACGTGCTGGCCGGGCTTGAAAGAAGTCCGCGCCACCGGCTCTGCTTCTGGCATTTTTGGAAGGTTGAACTTCTTCCCGCGCGAGGCAAAAAACTCGGCGATGTTGCCGATGGAGTTGAGGGCCGGACCGGTATAGCCAGTCTTTTTCTTGACACTTTCGCCAGCGCCTTCCGAGGAATCCGCGCTCTGGTCTTCGTCTTCATAGGAATAGTGCGACGACTCGGATTCATAGCGGGCAGCGCTCCGCGTGCTCCGGGAGTTTGCTGCCGAGCGTGGCCCGCTAATGTCTTCGATTAATCCCGCGGGTACCTCTTCTAGAAACCGCGACGGCACACTGGCCTCAGGCAAATCCGTGCCCCAGCGGCGGCGGTAGCGTGCCCGCGAGAGCACGAGCGTATCCATGGCGCGAGTCATGCCCACGTAGCAAAGGCGGCGCTCTTCCTCAATGTCGTCGGGAACCAGCAACGTTCGCGAGTGCGGGAATAGACCTTCTTCTAACCCGCACAGAAACACCAACGGAAACTCCAGGCCCTTCGCGGCATGCAGCGTCATCAGCGTAATCACAGAGCGCTCGTCGTACTGGTCGGCATCGGCTACCAGCGCCGCGTGGTCGAGAAATTGGTCGAGCGTCTCGCCGCGATCTTTCGCGTCGAGAGCAGCGTTGACCAGTTCGCGCAGGTTGTCGATGCGGCTCTGCGCTTCCGGAGAGTCTTCGCCCTCGAGTTGCTTGATGTAGCCCGTGCGGTCGATGAGGAATTTGAGCAGCTCTGCCGCGCTGACAGCGGGAATGATGGCGTCCGGGCTATTTGCCCCAGAAACGTCTGCACCAGAAAAGCCGACTCCAGAAACATCGACTCCCGACGCATGGATCGCCGCAATATCCCCCGCCGCCGGGAAATGGTGGCCGTCGCTGTCATCTCCAAAATCAAATGCTACGGGATCGAACTCGGTCGTGTCGTCTTCTTGGGCCAGCTCCGCGCCTTCCCCATCGGACGGCTCGTCGCTCGCCGTCATTTCCATGCGCTCCACATAGTTGCCTTGCAGCATTGCGCGCGCGTCTTCGATCAATTCCTGGAAGCTCTTCAACGCCGCCAGCGCGCGCGGCGGCAATAACTCCCGCCGAATCGCTTCCCGCGCGGCGCCCCACATCGAGAGTCCCGTTCCCAGCGCTAACCGCTCCAGGGTTTCCAGAGTCGTCTTGCCGATCCCGCGAGCGGGCGTGTTGATCACCCGCAGCAAAGAAATCGTGTCGTCCGGATTCTGGATTACTTTCAGGTAGGAGATCATGTCCTTGATCTCCATGCGGTCGTAGAACGAAAGCCCGCCCACGACGTGATACTTCAATTGATAGCGCCGCAGAGCCTCTTCAAACAGCCGCGACTGCGAATTCAGCCGGTAGAGCACCGCAGCGTGGGCATCGCCGTCCTGCCCAGCTTCACGAAGGTACTTGGCTAAGCGGTCGGCCACAAACAGCGCCTCGTTCTCCGCGTCCGGCGCTTCGTAAAACGCAATCTTCGCCCCACCTTGCCGCTCTGTCCACAGATTCTTGCCCTTGCGCTTGATGTTGTTCGAGACCACTGCTGACGCGGCCTCAAGGATGTTTTGTGTGGAGCGGTAGTTCTGCTCCAGGCGCACAATCTTGGCGTTAGGAAAATCTTGTTCGAATTCCAGAATGTTACGAATATCCGCACCGCGCCAGGAGTAAATCGACTGGTCTTCATCGCCCACGGCGCATACGTTTTGGTGGCTCTGCCCCAGCAGACGCATCAACTCGTACTGCGGACGGTTTGTATCCTGATATTCATCCACCAGCACGTAGCGAAAGCGCCGGTTGTAGTAATCGCGGACCTCGGCCACCGACTTCAGCAAGCGCACGGTTTCGAGCAAAAGATCGTCGAAGTCCAGCGCATTCGCCTTCAATAATTCTTTCCGGTAAATTTCGTAAATATGCGCGATGCGTTCCGTTTTAGGATCGTTGGAGTTGAGATAAACCTCCTGCGGGTCCAGCATGTGATTCTTCGCCCAGGAAATCCGCCCTAGAACGTTACGAGGGGTAAGCTGCTTATCATCTAATCCCAGCCGCCGCATCGCGGCCTTCACCAACGCCTGCTGGTCATTCTCGTCGTAGATGACAAAGCTTTTGCTATGGCCAATCGGCGTCCCCGCCACCGAAGTAATCCGCAAATGCTCAATGTCCCGGCGCAACACCCGCACGCAGAAAGAATGGAACGTCGACAGCACCGGCTTGGCAATCGACATCCCGCCCGTCAGATTCTCCACCCGGGAACCCATCTCCGCCGCAGCCTTATTGGTAAACGTGACCGCCAGAATCGACTCCGGCATCACGCCCATCGCCTCAATCAAATGCGCAATCCGGTAAGTAATGACGCGCGTCTTCCCGCTCCCAGCCCCAGCCAGGATCAGCACCGGCCCTTCAGCAGTTTCCACCGCCTCGCGCTGCTGCGGATTTAGTTTGTCCAGGAGAGACACGTGCGCACTCATCTGTAGTTGATTCTAAATGACGAGTCTTGCCCGTGTGGCGCGGGTGCCCTGCGGCGTTAAAATTGGGGAGTATGGCGAAAAAGCGCGTATTCCTTGATGAGTGTTGTGGAGAGGATGCTCTGAAAGACTGCTTTCCGCCAAAATCACATGTCTATGTTGCGAAGGACTTTGGTGTCAGGGGGAAGGAAGACCCAAAGGTAATCGATAAGGCCATTAAGCGCGGGTGTCTCATCATCACTGTGAACAAGGATTTCGTTGATTATTACCGGAATCATGCCTTCCGCAAAGGCAAGAGAGGCACATTTTTTTACGGCCTTATTTTCATAAAACCCAGCAAGGTCATGACCAGGCAGATGCAGCTAAAAGCTGCACTGAGGGATATGTCCTGGGATGATACTAGGCGGCATGACGACCTGATTCTTGTCTCTGGCGATGGGAATACCCGGCATGCGCGGCTCTGTCATCCAGAGTGCGCCGCAGAGTTCCCCATCGATCAAACCGAATGGGCATAACTCATGCGAACTAAAGTTGGAATGGACGACCAGTTGTTAAAGCGGCTATGCGCTGCATTGGCGCGCCGACCAAGAAGCTGCCATAGAAGCCGGTCTGAGACTCCTCGTCAGGACCCATTCTCAGCTTTCGATCCGTAAACTTCGGGGAAAGGTTAAGTGGGAGGGTAACTAGACGGGTCCCGCTAGGACGTCAACCCTTATCCCATCAACAACCCACCGTTCACGTTGAGCACGTGCCCGGTAATGTATCCCGCCTCTTCCGAAGCCAAAAACTCCACCGCATGCGCCACTTCTTCCGGCGTCCCAGTACGACCCAGAGGAATCATCTTCAGTGCGCCCTCTTTGAACTCTCCACTCAAAACCTCAGTCATCGCCGTCTCAATGAACCCCGGGGCAACCGCGTTGCAGGTAATACTTCGCGAGGCCAGTTCGCGAGCAATCGCCATGGTCAAGCCAATCAGCCCAGCCTTCGACGCCGCGTAGTTCGCCTGCCCCGCCTGCCCCATCTGCCCAAACACGCTGGCCACATTAATAATCCGTCCCCAGCGCTGCTTCAGCATCGAACTCGTCACCTGCTGCGTACACAAATATGCTGACGTAAGATTCGTCTGAATCACCGCATCCCAATCCGCGCGCTTCATGCGCATCACCAGCTGGTCGCGCGTGATACCGGCATTATTCACCAGGATATCGATCTTGCCGAACTGCGCGATGACGGCCTTGAATACGGCCTTGATCTGTTCTTCGTCCGCAACGTCGAGCGCAAACGCCGCTGCTTGTCCGCCAGCCG
>JAYTQD010000108.1:0-1837 GCA_043746935.1 Acidobacteriaceae bacterium
GGGGGAGGAGCGTGTTATTGATATACGGCGCGTTGGCGCTGCCTTTGATTTGACTAAATCTCTGGTTCTCCGCGACGATGAGGAACACCGTCCTCAATCCGCTGGTCTGAGCGGCCAAGGGCAGCCAGGAGAGTGTGGCAGAGACCAAAACGAACCGTGCAATGGCATTCACTAATTTCAAGTCTCCTTCTGCCCGCTCACGTACGCTTCGCAGGACTACATTCAATTGTCGCAAACCGGTGCGTGTCAACAACTTTGAGACAGTCAAATGGATAATTTAGTGAGTATTATTATCTGAGTCTGGCGGTTTGTTGATCCAGACCCTAAGCGGTGGCTGAGCTTGGATAGGCGGTTTACGGACGAAGCGTTCGGGATGAGCCTGGAAGGCGGCATCGAGTACGATTTGCCGTTGTGCGACCACCTCAGGCGCTAAGCCGAAGTGCACCATGGCCGGAGTCAATAGAGCAAGCCCGGAATGGCGATGTTGATCGTTGTACCAGGCAAAGAACGAGCGGCCGAAGGTGCGGCTGTCCTGGATACAACCAAACCGGTCCGGGAACTCAGGCCGGTACTTCATGGTACGGAACTGGCTCTCTGAATATGGATTGTCGTCAGAGACATGGGGACGGCTATGCGTCTTGGTCACGCCGAGATCGGCCAGCAGAAAGGCAACCGGCTTGGACGTCATCACCGCGCCGCGATCAGCATGGATCGTCAGTTGATCTGGAACGATGCCCTGCTTGGCGAGGGTCTCGGCAATGAGTTGCTGCGCCAATGCGGCCGTTTCCCGATGCGCCACCATCCAGCCGACGACGTAGCGGCTAAAAACGTCCAGGATGACGTAGAGATAGAAGTAGGTCCACTTAGCGGGCCCCATCAGTTTGGTAATATCCCAACTCCAGAGCTGGTTCGGCGCAGTGGCCAACAGTTCGTGTTTGGTGTAGGCCGGGTGGGTCAGTTGATCCCGGCGTTCCCGCGATTCCCCTTCCGCCGCCAGCAGCCGGTACATAGTGCGGATGGAGCACGGGTAGGTGCCTTCATCTAATAACGTGGCGCAGACGGCTGCGGGAGAGCAGTTCTGGAAACGCTCCTCATGCAGATACGCCAGAGCGGATTGGCGTTCGCTGGCAACCAGGGATCGCGGCACTTTCCGGCGAGGCTTCACCGTTACGATGCGGGGTAACCGGTTGCGGTAGTAGGAGGCGCGGGACAGGTTGAGCGCCTCGCAAGCAGCCACGGTGCCGACCAGCGGAGAGAGTTCGGCAAGTGCTTCCATTAGAGTAATTCCTCGCTGGCCGGTGTCCGGAGGGGCAATCCCAACAGAGTAGCCAGTTTTTTTTGGACATCAATGATAATTTCGGCTTTGCGCAACCGGTCGGCGATCTGGGCATTCTCGTATTGCAGCTTGGCGTTTTCGGTCGCCAAGGGAGACTGCTTGGATTTAGGGCCGCGCTTGTGAGGGGACATCGCTTCGGTGATGGCGGCGGCACGTTCTTTGCGCCAAGTGGCTAACAGCGATGAGTACAAGCCCTCCCGGCGGAGCAGAGCGCCGATCTGGCCGGTCTGCTGGGCGGCGTCGGCGGCCGAAAGAATACGTTCTTTATAGCCGGCGGTAAAAGTACGCCGCTTGGCTTTGGCCACCACTTCCGGGTTCGGGCGCGGACCGCGGAAGGCGCCGGCGTTTCCTGACCCTCCACTACGCTCCGTCTCGCTTCGCTCACCTCCGCTCCGTTCCGGGACAGGAAACGCCGCTGGGCTAAGACCGTTCAACTCTAATTTGATCATGTGGATCTTCCTTCCGCCCTGCTCTCTAATTGTTCAAGACTTTTGTGTCTCA
>JAYTQD010000109.1:0-1834 GCA_043746935.1 Acidobacteriaceae bacterium
GGTGTCGCCAAAGCCGCCGTTGCACCTGACGATTGATTTCACGGAAGGCGGCGGCAGGGTAGCCACGACTGAAGTAATTACCCCAGCCGCGGAGTTGCCGGTTCAGACCGTTGATCAGTTCGTCGATGGGTCGGAAGCATTGGCTGGCATTGACCATTTGCCGCAATCGCTCTCGTTGGCGTGCCACCGCCTTGGCAGACGGGTGCATGTTCAGATAGCGGGTTTTCCCCTCGTAGCGATCCCGGTCGAAACGGAAGGTGTAGCCCAGAAAGTCCAGACTTGCCCCCGTTTTCCGCAGGTCCACCACGCGGGTTTTCTCGCGGTTCAGCTCCAATCCCAACCAACCTTCCAGCTTCTGTTCGATAAAACCCCTCAGTCGCCCTGTCTGATAGCGCGCCAGCACGACGAAGTCGTCCGCATACCGGATCAGTCTGGCTCCCGCCCATTGGGCCGGGCCGTCTTTTCCGTGGAACACCTTGTCGAACCAATGCAGGTAGAGGTTGGCCAGCAAGGGTGAGATCACCCCGCCTTGCGGCGTGCCGGTCGTATTGCGCCGCACCGTTGGTTTGCCGCCGGGTTGTTCCGCTGGTTCCACCACCGGAGCTTTCAGCCACATTCCAATGAGGCGCAGGACGGAACCGTCCGCCACCCGCATTTGCACGCATTTCATCAGTTTGTCATGCGGAATCGAATCGAAGTACCCTTTCAAGTCAGCATCGTAGATCGAGGTGTGGCCCGCCTTGAGGTCGGCGCGAATCTTTTCCAGCGCCTGATGCGCTGAGCGCCCCGGCCGGAACCCGTGGGAGCAGTCCAGAAAGTCGGCTTCAAAGATCGGCTCCAGAATCAGGAGCACCGCCATTTGAACGACCCGGTCTTTGACCGTTGGAATGCCCAGGGGCCTCAGCTTGCCGTTGGCTTTGGGGATGTAAACGCGCCGCACCGCTTGCGGCTTATAGGTTTTCTGGCGAAGCTCCGCCTCGATTTGCGCGAGGAACCGGTCCGCTCCGCCTGCGGCCCTCTCGATCTGCGGGATGCTGATCCCGTCCACTCCCGGTGCGCCCCGATTGGCTCGCACCTGCGCCCACGCTGCGGTGAGCGTTTCATGGTCCAGCATTCGCCCGTACAACGAGTAAAAGCGAAAGCCCGGTTCCTGTTTGGCCTTTTGGCCCAGCTTCTGTCTCAGCGCAAAGAGTTTCGGCGGCAGGTTCGCGCGTTCTCTGGCTTGCGCCAGAGACTGCGACCAGGCCGCTTCTTCCGTCGTGGAATATTTCATATTCAATCGGCTCTTTGTTCCTCTGACTCGGCTTGCTTTCAACACGGCCCCTTGGCTCCATCCCGGCTTGACCGGAACTTCACAGCTACTACGGGCCGATCCGACTCCCACACAGGCACGCCCGTGAATTATGCTTTTCTTCGCGGGCGCTGGCACCGGCCAACCTGCATGGGCCTCTCATGTTCCTGATCGGACTTTCAGACCGCGCTGCCCTCTTTGACCCCGGAAGACCCGGTGCCTGCGCTTGAACATTCCTTCGGCACCAGTGCTGGCTTCAACAATCCTGAACGCTTGGCCGTCTCCATTTGTTTAACGAGGCTCGATTCGGTTCGCTTGCGCTGCGGCTCGGTCTTGCGCTTCGCCGGGCTCCGGCGTTCGGATTGCTCCTGACGCCGCCGGCGTTGCTTCATGTGCAATGTTCAATTCACATGGCTAACTCCTTCCATTTAACTAGTCCTTTCAGGCTTTGCATGACGCACCAGGATGAACAAGATGGGGAGTGGATGGGGGAAAAGAATTTAAGCAGGAGAGCCAGCTTTTCCATCCTGTTCATCCTGTAAA
>JAYTQD010000110.1:0-4899 GCA_043746935.1 Acidobacteriaceae bacterium
TGAATCGGCAGCTTGTGCTCGGCGGCAATGCGAAGGGCATCCTTGCCATCAATTGCGAACAGGACAACGTAACCTTTGCGTTGCAGAAATTCTCGAACCAGATCACGGATTCCGTCTTGATCTTCCACTAAAAGAATTGTCTCGGTTCCGCTAGGGGCTGCATCAAGAATTTTCTTGGTTTCGGACGGGACCGTTTCCGACTGCGCATCCGCGACCTCAGGTAGATAAATCTCAAAGGTTGTTCCCCCACCCGGGCTACTGCGAAGCCAAATTGCGCCGTCCATCTGTTTCACAACGCCGTAGACCGTGGCCAGCCCCAGACCGGTTCCTTTTCCGGGTTCTTTCGTTGTGAAAAATGGCTCGAAAATGTGGGTTTGCGTTTCCCGATCCATCCCAATGCCCGTGTCCTGCACGGCGAGCATCACGTATTTGCCCTTGGGCACTCCATCGCGACCCTGCGCGTCGTCTGCGCCGATTTCCACGTTTTTGGTTTCCAGGGTGAGTCGCCCGCCCTGCGGCATGGCGTCCCGGGCGTTGACTGCCAGGTTCAGAATCACCTGTTCGATCTGTCCTGGGTCCGCCTTCACCCGTCCCAGCACTGGCGCTTGCTGCGTCGTCAATTCAATATTGCTGCCAAGTAAGCGATGCAGCATTTTCACCACATCCGTCACGATCGCGTTCAGGTCCAATACCTTGACGTGAAGAATTTGCTTGCGGCCAAACGCCAGCAGTTGCCGGGTCAGCGCCGCCGCCCGAACCACGGCGCGTTCGATTCCAAGCGCATCCAGATGCGCGGGATCGCTTGGCTCCAGCCGATGGCGCAGCCGTTCGTTGTGCGCTTGAATCAGCATCAACAAATTGTTGAAGTCGTGCGCAACTCCTCCCGCCAGTTGACCGACTGCTTCCATTTTTTGCGAGTGCCGCAGTTCCTCTTCCAGCCGCTTCTGCGCCGTGATGTCATAAAGCACGCCCTGCATGACCAGTCCGTGATCCTCGGTTGCCTGCAACAAAACCGCCTCATCGCGGAACCACAGCACTCTTCCGTCCCGCGCCGACATCCTGTACTCCGCATAGAACAACTCGTGCGTCTCCTGAAAATCCTTCTCCGCCGCCAGAGCAATTTCCCGATCATCGATATGGATGCGATTCATCCAACTCTTGGGGTCCGCCAGCCATTCTTGCGGCGAGTAGCCCAGCATGGTCTCGATCTGCGGACTGACGAAATGCCACGGCCCATCCGCCCCCAGTTCCGCAATGTACGTAATCGCCGGTAGCCGTTCCACCAGCGTGCGATAGCGGTCTTCCGTGACGCGAAGTTGCGTCTGCGCACGATCATGCTCGATGGCGATGCCCGCTAAATGTGTGGCATGGCGGATGATCTGCAAATGTTGCGCGTCGGGCCACCGCGGTTCGCGATAGTACATGGCGAAGGTTCCGGCCACCGCGTTGTCTTGCGCCAGGATCGGCGTCGACCAGCACGCTCGCAGCCCGTGCTTCAGCGCCAACTGCCGATAGTCCGCCCACAACGGATCCTTGCCGATGTCAGACACCACAACTTGACTCTTCCGGTACACCGCCGTGCCGCACGATCCCACGCTGGGGCCGCTGCGCGCTCCTTCAATCGCATCGCAGTATTCTCGCGGGAGACTCGGCGCAGCCGCGTTGTGCAACGTCACCCCATCCGCATCCAGAAGTAGAACGGAGCACAGCAGACCATCATGTCGTTTCTCGAGGGCAGTACACAACACCCCCAAGATTTCAGGAAGTGGGGCATGCGCTATCACCATCGCCAGGATTGTCTCATCGAGCTGCGACCGGATATCCGCGGAATCTTGCGGCGCGGGCGACGTTCCTCGGCCGACTCCTGTAAACATGACCGCCTCCCATGGCGTGGGGATAATAGTATGGAGAGCTGCCTGGGCTTTGTCCCTACTTGTCTCATTATCTTGGACCCACAACTTATCTTGGACCCATAACGGTCCCAACCAGTTACCAGCGTAACGCGGGCACAGTACGGGGCGGGTGATGCCCCCGCCACGAGTGAACTTGAGCCGCCAAAAAGAGGAGCTTCAGCCCCTGCGTCCAAAGCTCCTGTGGCGCGGACACTCCTGTCTGCACATGACCAGTCACGATAGACCAGTCACGATAGACCAGCCACGGTAGAGCGGCGCTTCAGCGCCGCGTTAAGCGTTTGGGCGGCGCAGCACTTCAGTGCTGCATTCCAGGATCCGTTTTCTGCGCGGCTTCAGCCGCTGAGGTAAGGTTCGGTACCGCTTCCAACCGTCTCTCCAAATTGTCATTCCGAGCGCAGCGAGGAATCTGCTCTTGTTCGCGCGGTGCCGGATTCAAGCCTTCCTTATGGCTTGAGCGGAGAGTCCGCCCGCCCCACCACACTCTCCGCCTTGTAAAACAACGGCAGAGCGGCGCTTCAGCGCCGCGTCCAGCGTTTGGGTGGAGCAGCACTTCAGTGCTGCATTCCAGTATCCGCTTTCTGCGGCTTTAGCCGCTGAGGTAATGCTTCGTATCAGGGCGCCGCTTGGTCCTGAGCGAAGCCGAAGGATGCCGTAAACGCCAAATTCTGACTGCGCCTTCAGGCGCTGGATTTCAAGGCTGGAGACTTCACCACGGCCTACGGTTCGTGTGGAGCTGACACTCCTGTCCGCCGCCCTAGTTTGTCGGATCAAGGGTTTGGGCCAACCCCTTGCGCTCCGCATAGCGCCACAGCACTACGTCTACCATCTGGACTGGGTCACCCGTGGCTTCAGCGAGTGTCCCGCACAGCTGATGGACGTCAGGATAGCCCAGTGCGTCAGCGAGGCGAACTAGGTGCCGATCTGGCTTGGCTGTGGAGTAGCCCAGGTTCTTCGTGAGATGAAATGCGGTTACCGGGCCGATGAAAGGAAGCATCTGGACCGAGCGGATCGGATCCTGGAGTATTTTCTCCTTAAACTGCAAAAACCCTATCCGACTCACAATTGTTGCCGTGCCGAGGATAGCATCTATTTTCTTGCGGTTGCCAAATGCTGCGAGGGCAGTTGCCCTGCACTGCTGAGCGGAATTGCATATCTCGGCGGCGGACTCCCAATCGCAGAAGCACAGCGAAATCTGGTCAAAACGTCGCCGTACCACTGACTCCCTGAAGCCACTGCAGAGAATCACCCATGCCGCCTCCCTTAGTAGGTCGGTTTCGGTAAACGCGGCGAACTCCCGCTTTAGTTGCCACGTCATCTCGGCTGCAAAGCCTGCCGAAAGGAGCCGCTCTTTTGCTAAAAGATAAAAGCGAATTTCACTGTTAATTGCCATGGCCACCTATGCCGCCCTTTCGTGCGCGGTTATCACGCCACCAGAACTTCAGCTTGAGCAGCGAAATTGAGGCCGACGGATGCTTATCCAGGAACTTGCTAATTTCGACTTTCCGAAGATGATTGCGCTTCTGGACTAGGAACTCAGTTTCAGGTAAGTATGTACCGACTTCGGTCGCCAAGTCATACCTCGAGAGGACCCGCTGACAACTCTCAGCCGTTAACGCTTCCTGTGAGGCGAGGAGATAGCCGCATTCTCTCTTGACTTCAGCGTATATGTCTCCCGAACGCTTATGCGCATCCGCCCGCCCCTTCCAGTTAACTACCAGTTGAGCAAGCGACAGGAAAAAAGCAAATATCCCGAGAAAACCGACCCAAAGCTGCGGCTCCATGCCGAACGGCGTCAATTTGACACTGATCCGCGGTTCGATGAAGACGACAGCCGTTAGCCAAACCGAAAGAGCCATGACAGCGAGATCCAACAGAGTCGCTCGGAGTGTATAGCGATCACGGAGGCTAGCATGACCGGTCACGAGCATGTCCGAGACACGGTGTATCCGCTCCAGCTCTTCACGAAAGTCTTTGGGTGTCATTGTTCTATTCGTTAAAGAAAAGTGATTTCCATTGGGTTTCCGATTTTCCGGCACTCGCATTTCGCATGCGTTTCGCTAAATTTCCGAGGAGGTGGCCTACGTTCTGGCGGGCTTCGCTGTTTCCCGTTCCGAGATATTCATCCACATGCGCCGATTGTTCAGTGATGTCCGGAATAGGTGATAGAACGAGCGTTTTCGCTCGCTCAAAGAAAAGTGGCAGCATTGTTTCGGTGGTCCTCCTGCCCTCGTATCCCCTAAACGTCGCAATAGCAAGGCTCTCGACGTGATATCCCGTGAGCCGGTATTGTTCGGGCATGTTTGCGATCACCGCTTTCGCGAGCTTGATCGTCGGAACGAGCTTGCCGCCGCATTGATCGTTGAGACTTGTAAGCGCCTCCCTGAATGCGCTTGGGTCGATATCCGACCAGCCCTCGCGTTGAACTGACGGCACCTTCACTCCCGCTTCAGTACGCAGAGCAGGCAACAGCTGGATGACCATACCATCCGGATAGGTGATCGATACCGCCATTCTGCCGTGGTCGACCACAACGTCTTTCGAAAGGCCGGCCTGCAAAATCGCTTGAATCCGGGCCAGTATCTGAGGCGGAGCTTGATCTTCGAACTTCGAGTCGTTGACGATCAAAAGGGTATCGACGTCACTCAACCCGTCAACATATGTGTGCTTGGCGACGGAACCCCCAAACAGAGTGTCGAAACTACTCTCGGTTTCGTCCTGTAGCGTCTCTTTTGCTTCGTCCAGTCGTTGCCGTACAAGGTCTGCGTCTCTTCCGTACCCGGCCAAGAGATCCGACAGCAGCCCAGCTACTTCGACCTCGAATTCGCCGGCAGCCTTCGCCGCTTCTTCGCGGACAACTTCGGTCAACCTGTCTGAGGACCAACCCGTATAGCTGCCCCCGCCACTTCCGCCCATTACGCCCCCAATGATGCTTCAACATTCTGGCAAGCGGCATGAAGTCGCTCACTGTGGTACTTGAAGACACGGC
>JAYTQD010000111.1:0-4885 GCA_043746935.1 Acidobacteriaceae bacterium
CGACGGCGCCGGCCCTTGCCGGGCGCTCCGGAAGAGTGGTTGCTCGGATTCATAGATTTCTCGGTTTGCTCAATTGTTGTAAGTGGCGAGCCGTTTTGCGGACTCGCTGGGTTTGCAGTTTGCCCTTTGTTGTTCACTCTGCCACACCGTGGGCCGGACAGCCAAAGCTGTCCGGCCAGGAGTCCTGCGGTATAGCGGAAAAGCCAGTTCTTAATTTGCCTAGTCGTTATCTAATTTTGAAAGCGACTTAGTCAAAGCGACCTAGTCCAAAGCGCGCGTGCAGCTTGTGCGCGAAAGGGCCAGCACGGGAGCGTGGCCATCGGGAACAATCTGATGTTACTCATAAGCGGGGAATCCGCGCAAGTGCCTAGAGTCACCTGTGACGAAAAACCTGTGTAAATCGTCTCCGGGTAAAAAGCGCCCGAACTAGGCTTGGCAGGCGTCCTTGGCCCAAGCTACGGCGCGCCAATAGGAGGCGGAAACGACCTCTTCGTCGAGATGCATCTGCTGGGCGAGGTCTTTCATACGCTGCCAGTTTCCGGTTTCCTGCGCCAGGACGAGTTCAAACGGAGCAGACAAAGGACTCGGCTCGCCGAGCAGGGCAGCCTTGATCTCCTGCGAGATCGGAACACGCTCCAGCATCTCAGCCAGCGGAACTTCCAGAATCACATCCAGCAGGGACATGAGGCCGAGGAAGAAAAGATCTTCGCTGCCACCGGCAACATGTGGCGCAAGGCTTTCACAAAAGCGCGCGCGCGTCATGGCCGTGCGAATGAGTTCAGAGGAGGAGGAGGCGCCGGCATGCAGAGTGACGACGAGAGCCACCCATTTGCGAATCTGCTTTTCCCCCAGAACCATCAGGGCGTGGCGAACAGAGCGGATTTCCGCGGTAAAGAAAAACGCCGACGAGTTCAGGTAGCGCAGCAGGCGGTAACACAGCGAAGCGTCGGCTTTGATCTGCCGCTCGACTTCGTTCAGGTCCACCATGGGCTTGGAAACCTCGCGCAGCAGGGACAAAGCATGGATCTGCAAGGGCGAGATTTCGCGAGTTTGGAGAATGACGGGCTTCTGAAAGAAGTAGCCCTGAAAATAGTGGAAGCCAAGGTCCATGGCTACTTTTAAGTCTTCCGGGGTTTCAATTTTTTCCGCCAGGAACATCAAGTCCGGACGTGTGTATTCCTGAATTAGATCGCGACATTCGTCCGGGGTCGTCGCTATCCAATCCACCTTCAACATATCCACCAGCGGAACCATGACACGGCGGGGATCGTGGGCGATAAAATCATCGAGCGCTAAGCGATAACCAGCGGTCTTGAGCCGGACGCAGGCCTCGATAATCTCTTGATCGGGAGTAATCGTCTCCAGAATCTCGAGCACGACCCGCTCCTTCGGTAGCAGGGTCATGTAGTCGTTCATCAGCGTTTCGCGCGTGCAATTGAAGAAGCCGATCCCGCGCTCGCACAGCAGATCGAGGCCCATAAGAAGAGAGCTGTCCAGGGTGCTGCGGCAGGCGATATCGGCGTCCTTGCCGCCGAAACTATTTTCCCAGCTATCACGAAAGAGCAGTTCGTAGCCGAAGAGGCGGCGCTGGCGGTCAAAAATGGGTTGTCGCGCGACAAAGCGTAAATTTTGGGGATCTTTCGCGGGAGCTGCGGCGGTATTCGGCACGAAAAGGCGACCTCTACTTTATGTCCATCGGCAGGAGCTTCTCCGACTGTAGGGGAAGCGGACGGGGGGAACCAGGAAAACGGGCAGCCCATACCTTCGTGTTCCCAAAATCGGAGCGCACAACACGGTGGCACACTTCCCAGGTTAGAATTCCAGCACGACACTGGATCTTCTTGGCGGCGCCAACTACACCCGTAAGACTTATTTGTCGGTCACACAAAGCTATGCCGGGTTGACCCTGGGAGACGATTTCAGCCACAAATTGGGCGCTGCTTCGCTCTTTACGCAGCGTTTCAACTACTATCCTAAATCTGAATAATGGTGGTGGCTACAGAACGGCCCTGGGTTTGGGCTTTACCACCAAGCTCAACAGCTGGCTGGGATGGCAAATGGGTCTGAGTGACCGCTACACGAGCCGTATCTTTGTCCTCGGCAATGTGAAGAACGACGTACTGTTCACCACCGGGCTAGCGCTGACGTTCAAGCACTAGATTTTTCTTTTTCCTTAAACCAATTGGAAGTGTTTAATTTTTCTTCCCAAACAACCCACCCAGAGCATCCGCCAAGCCCGGTTTGCCTTTCTGGCCTTTCGTTAGACTCCCTGCCAGTGAACCCAACATTCCACTCGCCACGCCGCCAGCGTCTGGAACGAATTTCGGATCGCTGGCAGTGCCCTGGATTCGGAACGGCAGTTTCATCCCTTTGCCGCCACCACCGCTTCCCAACAACCCACCCAGGGCGCCAGTAACACTGGCCGAACTCAACGCCGCTACCATCTTGAAATCAAGGTGATTGTCGGCTGACATGGTTCCGCCGCCTGTTACCTCACCGAGCGCAGGGATAACAAGGTCCATGGCTTCCGTACGAATACCCTCCGGCGCAATCCGCACATTCGAGGTTAGCTTTTGGATCGAGGTGTCTGGGTTTGATTTGCTCCCGGTTAACGAGGAGAGCACCGCCATTTTTGACCCCAGATCGAAGCCAGCCAGCTTCGCGTCGTACAGGCCGATCGTGCCCGTTGTCACCAGCTTATCCGCTGGCCCCTGCGCCTTCAGGTTTGTGCTCAGATTCCCCTGCTGCAATGACGATCCTTTCGGCAAAGCAATGCCGAGGGCCGGCAAGAATGCTTGTAAATCCTGCACGGGCATCTTCTCGGCATTCACTCTCATGTCCAGCACTGGAGAGTCGCCGTGCAGATCGTAGGTACCCGCGAGATGCGCCACGGCGCTCCCTACTTTCACAGCCCCCTCATTCAACTTCCCCGTGCTATGGCGCAAATCGTAATTAGAATCGAACTCAACATTCACAGGCACACCCGAGGGCGCGCCCCCTTTGCGGACCTGAAGCTTCTCCAGCTTGATGGTGCCCTTGGCATGAGCCTCGCCGTCCTTCGATGCAATCGTCGTTTCCATGGCCATCGAGCCCGCCAATCCAGCGCTCGCGTCCACGAAGCCGGTGCCGCCCAAGTCCATTCCATGAATGGAAATCTTGGCGTCCAACGGACTCAAGGAGGCATCTTTGCTGTCAATCGGCCCCGCTTTGCCCTCCACGTTGAGTCCACCGCCGCCGGGAAGCTTCGCCGTCAGGGAAAACGGAACGGAAGAGGTCGCGGATACGCCGGAGGCCTCCAGCTCCAACCCTTCGTAGACGTGCTTTTTGGAGGAGGTCGTCGAACCGACCGTGACCCTTCCATCCTTCAGTTGGAGCTTCGCGATGGACACATCGGGAGCGCCACCACCCGATTCGCCGCCAGACTTCGGAGCCGGTTTCGAGTCCGAGGTTGCCAGCGAAGAGTAGTTCCACTTCCCTTCGGCATTTTTCACCAAAGATACTTCCGGTTGCTCAATGGTCACGCCGGTGACGTGCAAAACCTTGGAAAAAATCAGTGGCATCATCTCCACGCCTACCTTCAAGGACTTTGCCGTCAAAAATGGGGTCTTGCTGAATGCGGGGTCATCGGCGATGGAGAGATCATCTGCTGCCAGCGATCCCGAAAACAGAGACAGGCTCATGTTGCCGACCGTAACCGGACGCCCGAGCGCCGCGCTGAGCTTTTCCTCAATCGTAGGCCGGAACTGGTTTGGGCTCAGAAAGAAAGGGATGGCAACGAGCGCCACAACCAAGACACCCACGGCGATCAGCAGATAGCGCAGAATTCGGTTCATAAAATCCTCCAAAACAAACGCCAAGCCAACGCGGCTGGGCGGGCGAAAAAAGCATAGCACGCGGCGAGCAGGAGCAAAACGGCAGGTAACATCGGCCTCGAACGTTACTTACGGAAGCGCCCGATTTGCCTGTTTCATGAGCAAATTCAGACAAACTTCAGCCTTAGCTTGTAAGTTTAAAATCTTAAGGTAAGGAGTGAGTCCAATGACAACGAACTGGAAAAAAGCAAGATTCGTGGCCGTTCTGGCAATCCCGCTTCTCGCCGTGCCCGGGTTATCCCGAGCCGAAGCGAAAAAGCTCAGCATGGCGGATGCGCGCAAAGCCGCGCTCGCCGT
This sequence comes from Acidobacteriaceae bacterium, assembly GCA_043746935.1. Taxonomy (GTDB): domain Bacteria; phylum Acidobacteriota; class Terriglobia; order Terriglobales; family Acidobacteriaceae; genus JANXUC01. The sequence goes on from JAYTQD010000111.1 coordinate 4,170, forward strand.
TGAAAATGGCAACATCAAGAGCGCGGAACTAGAGAAGGAAAAAGGCAAGCAGATCTACTCCTTCGACATTCAGATGCCGGACGGCTTGCATGAAGTCAACATCGACGCTGCGACGGGCAAGCTCGTGGAAGATACAATCGAAAACGCCAAGGACGAGGCGAAAGAAGCAGCCGAGGACGCGAAAGCTGCCAAGAAGAAAGCGAAGAAAACAGCAGCGGATAAGAAGCCGCAGTAAGCGCATCGTCCCGCGTTTTAGAACGGTTCTTCGGAAGAAGCACGAGGTGCGCGACGAAACCATGAACAAGAATCCAAATTTCCGCATCCTGGGTATTGTGGCCGGCCTGCTATCATGTGTTGCAAGTCTGGCGCAAGACTCCCCAGCGCCCGCTGGCACTACTCCGCTGGAAGTACGTGTGGACGCGGCAGGGATGGCTCCCGCTACACTCACGTTCCAAGATGCGCTACGCCTGGCACGGAAGAACAGTCCGATGTATCAGTCGGCGATGATCGATTTCGCCGTGGCGCACGAAGATAAAGTACAGAGCCGCGCGACGCTGCTGCCGAATGTGAACTTCACGACGCAAGCCATCTACACGCAACCCCGGTCGTCTGGCCTCACGGATCCCCGCTTCATTGCCGGCAACGGTGTGCACGAATACCTGAGTCAAGGAAACGTGCATCAGGCAATATCCTTGGACGGGCTTGGTAGCTTCCGC
>JAYTQD010000112.1:0-4884 GCA_043746935.1 Acidobacteriaceae bacterium
CCAATCGTAGTACCGGAGTAGTCGCAAGATCGCTATGGCTGGCGACCCTCGGACTGTTGTTCGTTAGTCGCCATGCGAGTGGACAGGCGTGCGCATCCTCCGGGGCCTTCGCGGCGGTTGATGGACTCGCCGGGCCGTTGTGCGCCCAGGCGACAGCGCCGAAGGGCCGACAGGTTGTGATCTTGACTTTGCTGGAGAACTACACCTATTGGAAGGCGGGTGTTGGTTGCAATTCCAGGGTTGTCGGCGACTGCGCACCATCCAGCATGCAACTTACCATCGCGGCCATCGGATATACATATTCCCTTAGCGGGTCGGCATCCCAGCCGCCAGCGGGCACGGGTTGGACGACTCAGGAATCTCCGCCCGAGTGTACGGATCCAGGGTGCGCGCCGTGCCTCGAAAAGGAGACAAAAGCGATCACGGCTTGCAATATGGATCAGACATGCGTTCAGGCGGCGCAAGCCGACTACCAAGTTTGTACGTCTGGTTTGGCGCATGACATCCTGGTCCTAGCGAACCGCCAAAGTGCAAAGGTAATTCCGCTGCCGCCAGGTTTGACGAGTAACGGCCCGGTTGTGCTGGAGGTGAGAGTGACGTCTTCCGGCCAGGCTAATTTAGGTAATTTGCGAATCACCGCCGGACTGTACAGCGACGTGCATTTCACCTTGACGCAGACGCCAGCGGCGATGCGCCCCCGGGATGCACGAGATAGCGCAGCTCACTGCACAACGCCTGACGTGCGAGGCCAAGTCCACGATGGCGACTGCCATCCGCAATATACCGTCGGCTTCGCGTGTAACACTTCTTCGACTCACGCTCTACTGCGTCAGAACGACGAGAGCGACCCGGTGTTGCTGGCGGCGGCTTCCGGCGCGCCAGCCTCCTCGGCCTATGCCAGGTTGAGGCGCAGACGGTTGTTGGGATCGATGTTTCCCTACGTGAGCGCGCCGCCGCCGATGTGCCCGAATCCGAGGGTTTCGTATCAATTCCTTCTCACTCCGCAGACCCAATGGCTTCAGGGGACGTCGACGAACTTTGGCTCGGATGCCGCCGATCAGCCGGATTATGTGTTTGAGCGGGGAGCGGTCGCCGGATACCCCATGTCATTGAACATGAATCTGGCGGCGCCTCAAGATGGCGGGTTGTCGATTAGCACGCCGGGATTTGTGACGACGGCTCAGACCGTGACGGTGACGTCGCGGGATTTTGGGGGCGCGGCACAGTTGCGGGCGGTTGCGACGTTTGAGGGAGGCCCAACCGTGAATGCCGATGTGGTGGATTCGGCGGGACTCGCCGTCGGTGCTCCCAGCGGGGCTTGCGGAGTGGCCTTTGGGCGGGCGACCTTCGCGAGTTTGCCGGTGGATCAGGATTGCAATGGGATGTCGGATGCGTGGGAAGCCACTTTTGGAGGCGCTTTGAGTCCGGACGCCGACCTCGACCAAGCGGCCAACAACGGATCGACTGTGGGAGACGGGTTCACAGTATTAGAGGAGTATAGGGGTTTTCATCACATAGACCGATCTGGCGGTGGTGAGGTCATCCGGTGGACGCCTACGGATCCCATTCGTAAACTCGACCTTTTCTTTTGGGATTTTGACCATCTGTTCCAGGGAGACCTGACATATTTTCGAAGCCAGTTTCCGTTCATTGACTTATGGGAGGTTGATGAGAGGATGGGCTTGCGGATCTTGGACCACCCACTTCACAGCGCGGTCGTATCAAGGATCAATATCAACTCGACTTCATCGAATAGCGTCTACCCATTATTGCTGGTAAACGCGGATCTCAAGGCAGTCTGCGCCGGTCCGAGAGCACGAGGCGGCATTCTGGGTCACGCTCCGGACGATCCACCGGCGAGCGGTCCGGATGGTAGAGCAATAAGGCTGGATGATTCTAACTTAAGTCTCTGCGCGTCTCTGTTTCACTTTCCAGTGAATGATTGGCGACAGATCCTGATCGCCCATGAAATCGGACACAACTTGGGCCGACGGCACCCAACGGAATCCCGGGGTTTCCGTGCTGTGGACTACCTTGCCGATTTCTCGCGGCTTTCCGCTCTACCGATAAACCAGTACAGCTACGAAGCGCCTCAGACCCGAGACTTTTACGCTTGGCTGCAAAACTACAACGACTCCTCCGCTGGAGGGCCAACCATTCTGAGGATTGCAGACCGGGCTCAGGCCGGACTTGGCGTGCTGGGTGGCGTTAGTATCAGCCTTATGGACGGACCGTATTTCTCCCATTTCTCGCCGCCTCAACGCGGCCTGTATCGCCATCTGACTTCGACACCACTTTCCAGCATGACAGTATTAGTTGTGCAGGTCTCACTTTTGAATGGCGCTCTAGCCAACGTGATGAATTGGACTCCACGACTGGATGCGCCATTCCACTCTATCGCAGCTTATTCGTTTAGCTCGAGTGACGTGACATCGGCTTGCGTGAAGTCATGTCGCTAGATGGAGGATACTGATGAAACTTGCAACATGTTTTCTGATCCTTGGATTTGTTTCCATCGGCCTAAGGGGGCAAGCGCCGGGAATCGAACAAGGTATCCGGCCCGGCTGGGCGGAATATATGCGAATTGTGAACGGCATGAGTTCCCTTCGCGTTGAACTCGTGCTGGACCGCAAGGCTTACCTGCCGGGCGAGCGCATCTGCTCAAGCTTGAGAATTGAGAACCCAACGTCCGCGCCGATGCAAATCTTCCCGCCGTATGGGCCGGCAAGCCGGGCGAGCTTGTCTCTTTATCGGAGTGACGAGAAAGGTGGGTGGGTGGCAAGTGAAAACAAAGAATTTCCAATCTCAAATGACGACTCGGATGGGAACGCGATGGCGAATCGAGAGACTATTTCCCTGCCGGCAGGGTATGCTAGGAAAGTTGCGATTTGCCTCGACGGAAAAAGCGCGCAGATCCTAGACCAGCAGCCCGTTGTCGGAAAGCTTACGGCTGGGAACTACCGAATAGCTTTTGAATACGAACGATCCGCCTTGGCCGAGTTTAGCGTCGTGAAAGCGTCCGGTAGTGTGGGCTTCTCGGTAGCCACCTTGCCGGAATATGAGGCAGCCCGGAATCCGAAGTCCGGTTTGCCGGCAAATTGCCTTGGTGCGGGTGTCTCGGCGTTCCGCACCCCAGAGACGACTGCAATCGTCCTACTTGCGCCGATCGCCGCCTGCTATCCGGCATCCTACGAAAACGGCATGGCGACTGCATTCTCGGGGTTTTCCCGAATTGCTGAAACTGACGATGGTGTCAACAGCCTCATGCTGAGCCGCCTACCTGAGGGCAGCCTTAAAGTGACATGGCGTGACAATCGAAACTCCGCCCATCAAGTTGTACTACCACGTCCGGAGTTGCCCGAACGATGACCGCTGGAGACTGGCACTTCGCGCAAGACGATAAGACCAGGTTATGCCTTCTATCGACAGGATGCCCTCAAAGATGATTAATCGAATGTTAGTACTATTGTTTGGTTGCGGTATTCTGTTTGGGCAGGACGATCCGCCTGTCACAAGACTCGGCCGCCTTCGAGCGAACGTTTCCCGGCTGACTATCGGGCTGAAATTGGACACTTCCACATACATGATCGGAGAACGGGGATTGGTCGCCGTTACTATCAGCAATGGAACTGGTGAGACTCTGGAGATTCCCGACCCTTCCAGTCCCATTGCCAGCGATTTTCATATTTGCTGGGACAAGGGGCCGATGATCAGAGATTTTGGGCTTGAGTGGAATTGTCCAAACAATTTGTATAATGATTTGCCGATCACCCCGGACGACCTTCCGTCAAAGTTGATTCGGCCTTCCGAATCGATGACGCTAACAGTGCATTCCGACCAACCGCAAGGCGACCCGGATTCAACGTGGATCGATGGGGGTACGATGAGCGACGCAGGGGGTTTCAGGCTCCTACAGTATTTGCTGGGGGGGGGGTCCAGTAGCGGAACTCAAGTACGAGGTAGTGAATCCTAAGCTGGAGGCCTGGGCGGCGGTCTCGATCAAAAGCGCGGAGGAAAATGGCGCCGATGCCGGAATGCCCGAGCATTTGTACTTGCTGGCGGTTCAGATCGGAGAGTCTCATTTCGTGATGCTATCTCGAAGCGCGGTGACCTGCACTTGTCCGCCGGAAGCGGATAAGACTGGGAATGTGGTTCACGTTTCCGGAAGGCCCTTCTTCCGGGTTGCAACCTCGTCGTCAATTATTACCAGTCTTAGCGCCACTGCGGATGGCGAAATTGTCAGTTCAATTACGTATATCACGATTGATGGCAGGCGTCATGTTATCCAGTTTGATCGGGATGGTAAACCGATCTGAATTGATTGGGAAATTGCCCGTTTATTATGTGATGACTGGGTATTCAAGCGAACTGGGTCAGGACCGGATGAAGACGAAATTATGCTCAAATTCCAATGGATGCGACTTTTAGTTTCGGGGTGGCTCTTCCTCGCGATGCAGGGCACCGCTCCCTGCCAGGATCGAATCTTGAGCGAGCCGCTGCCCGCGCGCTTGCTAACAAATTTGCAGCAACTGCAAATCACAGTTGCAATGGATCGGAGCCGTTATCTCCCGGGCGAGGTGGCGACGGTCAGTGTATCTATATTCAACCCCGCCAAGACTCAGCTTGAGATTCCGGACCCGGATGACGAACAGGTCGGATTTGAGATTTGCTCAAAGAATGGGATGATTGTGAGTCAGTTCGGTCTGGAATGGTCATGCCTTTTATCGGATATTGCGCCGCAGGCATCGGTTCGAACACGTGTCATACTGCCTGGGGAGCGAATCGAACGGTCTTACAGGTCTGAGGATTTTGTCGACCGGTGTTGCCGATGGGACTCAGATGTGGGCGTTCAGGCGGGCGCCCACAAAGTCATTTACGGATTGG
>JAYTQD010000113.1:0-1812 GCA_043746935.1 Acidobacteriaceae bacterium
GGCCCTCGGCGATTTCACGCAGGCATTGCAAGGCGACCATGTGGAGATTGCGCGAGCCACCGACGAGCCGCCCAGCACGGTGGCCGCCGCGGGGCAGGAGGAGATTTTGCTTTCCGTGAGCCGCGATGCCACGAATCCCAAGGGCTTCTGGCTCTGGGCCGCCGCCGATAACCTGCGCGTTGCTGCTCGCAACGCCGTCGAGTGTGCCGAAAGCATGGCCGCGTCGCTGCCGAAAGGGACTGTGCAGTGAAGCAACTCCCGCTATCTCCGGAGCCGTTGATCCTCCCCATTGTCCCTCGTCCTATCCCTGTCATCCTGAGCGCAGCGAAGGATCCCTACAATGCTAATGCCGAGAACACCCTTGCCAACTTTCTCACTGGGGAGCCGCTCAGGGAGAAAGCCGGCGAGATCATCGCGAGGTCAACAGTGCGGGGATTCTTCGCTCCGCTCAGAATGACAGCGGTTGTATTCCTCTTGTGTGCCCCGATTGTCCTTCCCGGCTGCGGCTATCACACCGCCGACAAAGGCAACATCCTTCCCGACCATGTAAAGACAATAGCCATTCCTGCTTTTGTGAACGAAACTCAAACCTACAAGTTGGAGCAAACGCTGACCGGTGCGGTGGTGCGGGAGTTTACAACCCGCGCGAACTACCGGATTGTTCCCAACGCGGAGGAAGACACAGATGCGATCTTGCGAGGGACTGTGCTTTCGGCGACAACCGCTCCCTCTACCTACGACGCGAATACGGGCCGGGTGGCGTCCGTTTTGGTAACGGTGAATATGAAGGTTGTATTGACGGGCCGCGACGGCAAGAAGCTCTACGAAAATGAGCAGTACCAATTTCGCGAGCAATACCAGGTCTCGCAAGGGTTTGCCAGCTTCTTTCAGGAAGATTCTCCGACGTTGCAGCGGCTCTCCCAGGATTTCGCAAGAACACTGGTGTCCAACATTTTGGAGGGATTTTAGTGCGCGCGTTTGCACAGATGGAACGATTTGTTACGGAGGTAGAGAAAGGCAAGCTGCGTCCCGCCTACGTCTTTGTGGGCGATGAAGCGTTCTTCCGCCGCCGCTGCCGCGAAGCCATCCTCCAGCACCTTGTGCCCGCCGACATGCGCGACTTCAGCCTTTATGACCTCGACCTCTCAGATACCGATCTCGTTGAAGTTTTAGACCGCGCGCGCACGCCGTCGTTGATGGCGCCATTCCAGGTGTTCTTTATTCGCGGCGTGAAGAACCTGTTCGGTCGCGGCTCGAACGACGAAAAATTAGCCGCCATCGAGGCGTACACGAAGAATCCGAATCCGGATGCCGTCCTAATTTTTATCGCCGACCATATTTCCATCCCCGCTGACGTTCGCAAGATGGAAATGACGGACAAAGATCGCTACGAGCGTATCCGCGAAGGCATGGGTTCGTTTTGCGGCATCGTGGAATTGGCCCGAGTCGAGGAAAGTGAAGCTGTCCGCTGGATTGGCGAGTACTGCGCCACACGCGACGTAAAGATGGACGTCGATGCCGCACGGGAACTGGTGGACGCGCTCGGCGGCGACCTCATGATGGTCTCCAACGAACTGGAAAAGCTGATGTTGTACGTCGGCGAAAAAAAACGCATCACGCTGGGTGATGTTGAGACCATGGTGCTGGCCGCCAAACAACGCTCGCTGTATGAGCTCACCGATGCCATCTCCGCCAAAGACCGCACCAAAGCATTGCTGGTTCTCGACGCCCTGCTCTCCACCGGAGAAGGCGAAGAGGCGTCGATCGGCCACATTTACATGCTGGCCAAGACATTTCGCCAGATGCTCGTCA
>JAYTQD010000114.1:0-4878 GCA_043746935.1 Acidobacteriaceae bacterium
GTTCGGCAGACCGAATGCGTGACCTAGAGAAGAAACAGGGAGATCAGTGGGTGACCACGAAAGGCAAACGCAAGGATGTGCCCTTTGTCGGCGCAGCTCAGGCCGGAGGCTGGAAATCAGGGCTTTCCGCCACGCACATTGCGCAAATCGAATCAGCCTGGGGGCCCCTGATGCGGCATCTCGGCTATGATCTGGCTTCTGGTCAAGCCCCATCTGAGTCGAAAGCACTTGAAGCAATTTTGGGGCAGCCCTCGCGATGAATCCAGGCCGCAGCGTCTTTTCCACGAAATTTCCCGGCAGGCGCGCGGCGGGACAATTCTCGGTCGGCATTCTTCAGGAGGCCGTTGTCCCCGGTTACGGGAAGCATGAGAGTCCAGCACTACCGGACTATGAGTGGACTTCGACCGCTCGGAGGAAGTTGTCTTCATGATTGCCCGACTTCGTTCCGGCGTGAAGTACCTGTTTGGCAAGGACATTGCAGGACGGAATTTGCGTACTTATCCGGATGACACATTTCTCACTTCCTATACAAAATCCGGGAATACCTGGACCCGCTTTCTTGTGGCTAGCCTGATCCACTGCGAAGAGCCCATGACGCTGGTGAAGGCGGATGAATTCATTCCCTCCACCACTCGGTCCCACAAGGCTCTCAAAGCCGTTCCGCGACCCCGTATCCTCAAGAGCCACTATCCCTTTGACCCGAACTATCGGCGCGTCATCTACATTGTTCGCGACCCCAAAGACGTGGCCGTGTCGCAATATCACTTCAAGATCAAGTGCAAGCTCATCCCGGACGGCTACCCCATGGAAGAGTTCATTGCCAGCTTCGTTCGGGGGGATGCCACCTCTTATGGATCGTGGGGTGAACACGTCGGTAGCTGGCTCGCGGCACGCCTGGGAGATCCCGAATTTCTTCTGATTCACTACGAAGATCTGCACCGTCAGACGGACGTTGAAGTCATCCGGATCGCAAATTTTTTGGGTATTGACCCAACGCCCCAGAGAATCCGCTGGGCCATTGAGCAGAGCACAGCTGAGCGCATGAGGAAATTGGAGCAAACCGAAGCTGGCCGCTGGGGTTCAACGAAGGATACCCGCAAAGATAAGTCGTTTTTCCGCAGCGCGAAATCTGGAGATGGCAGGACGATGCTTTCGGGACAACACATCGCGCAAATCGAATCAGCCTGGGGCCCGCTGATGCGATGGCTCGGATATGAAACGGCCTCGGGTGCCAGCAACAACACCGAAGATGCAAGCTTCGTGGAAACCGTGCTGCAGCGGCCTTCGCGATGATCTACCAGTCGCATGCGATTTTCGTGACAGGGCCGCGCCGAGTCGAGGTTGAACTCATCCCCTCCCGCAATCCATTCCCTTCCCATTGGCTAACGTCGAATGCGTAAGCTCGATATCTTAAAAAACGTTGGCTCCAGCTGGGTCAGCCTTGGAATCAACATCATCATCGGATTCTTCCTGTCGCCGTTCATTTTGCACCGGCTGGGAGAAGATGCTTTTGGTATTTGGATTTTGATTTTTTCCATCACGGGGTATTACGGAATCTTCGATCTTGGCATCCGCTCTTCCGTGATTCGCTACGTCTCGAAGTTCACCGCGGTCGAGGACAAAGAGGGGTTGGCCAAATTCTTCAATACCAGTCTGGCCACATACACTTGCATCGGTGTGGCAGCAGCGCTCATTACAGTGATCGGCAGCCATTTTGTCGGTTCGATGGTTCGTGTCCCCCCCGATTTTCTGCCCACAGCGCGATGGCTCTTTCTGATCGTAGGACTTTCCGTAGCCCTCGGGTTTCCGCTCGGCATTTTCGCCGGCATGCTGGAGGGATTACAACGGTTCTATTTGCTGAACTTCACCAACATTGTTTCCCTTGTGCTTCGCGCCATTCTGACCGTCGTCGCGCTACGCCGGGGTTACGGCCTGCTTACGGTCGGCATCATCACGGTGCTTTTGCCTTTGCTGAGTTCGGTCGCGCGAGCGGTTCTGGTGTTCCGAATCCTACCAATTCCGATGGGATGGAAATATGTGGATCGATCAGTCTTCCGGGAGATGGCCAACTACAGTGGCGTGACGTTCGTCATCCAGGTGGCATACAAATTGCGCTTCAAGACCGACGTAGTCGTCATCGGAAAGTTCCTCGGTTCCGCGGCGATCACGCAGTTCTCGATTGGTGGCCGCCTGGTAGACTACGCAACCGAGGTGGTCAGCAGTCTGGCTCAAATTTTTCTTCCCATGTCGAGCCAATCCGACGCGAAGGGCGACATCAACCGCCTGCGTAAGATTTTTGTTGCAGGGAATCGAGCGTGCGCTCTCGTGATTTTTCCTGTCACCGCCATTCTCATCATTTTGGGCAAGTCAGTAATCGAGGCTTGGGTCGGCCGCAAATATGTGGCGGGCAGCTATCCGGTGATGTTAGTCCTCCTGATCCCGACAACACTCATCCTCGCGCAAAATGCGACACCACGCATTATTTATGGCATGGCAAAACACAGGACGCTGGCGTGGATTACGTCAATTGAGGGCGTAGCGAATCTAATTTTGAGCATCGTGCTGGTGCGCCAGATCGGCGTGATTGGAGATGCCATCGGCACCGCAGTTCCGCTCAGCTTTACCGCGCTGTACTTTACACCGCGCTTTCTCTCCCGCTTGCTGGGTGTTCGGGTCTGGGTTTTTCTCCGTGAAGCCTACGTTCTACCACTGGCTCTAAGCACTCCGCTGGTGGCAGTGCTGCTCGCCATGCGCCACTGGTTTCCCGTTCACCGCCTCCTACCCCTCGCCGCAGAAGTACTGATTGCCATGCTTGTTTATGGCGTGGGATTATTTTGGGCGGTACGTACAAAGCGCGTCTATGAGGTAGGAGGCCTCGCGAGTAAAGAGCTGCTCGCCGCGGAGACAACGGAGCTAGCGGAAAGCCTTACAGATCAAGTTTAGGCGAAGCGCGCGGGAAGGCGCGATCAACTCACCGCAATCAACTCACGATGACGGGCTTTGCGGAAAGTCTCGGCAGCCTGCCACCAACCAGCCAATCCACCTTCTCGCCTACCTTATCTTCGGACTCATTTATCTTGAGCGAAGCCTTGATCTTACCCAGATTCTCCGCCACGTAGGCAAGCTTGGCGGACATATCCACCGCATCCGTCTCGCGATAAGTGACCACGCCCGCCGGTCGACGACCGTTCTCGCTGGCAACAACCGGAATTCCTAACGTGAGACTCTCCAGTACCGAAGCGGAAACACCGTCGCACGTAGGAGTGCGCCAGAAAATAGTGGAGCGTGTCATCAATGTGAGGAACGCATCATGGTCCTGATTGCCTAACAAAAGCAGTCCATTGCGTTCTTCTGCGAACCAAGTTCCGACAAACTCTTGCGCTTTCGGCATTTCCTTGCCCGGGAACCCTAGCCAGACAAATCCAGCCTTCGGATAAGCTTTACGGAAACGAGTCATAGCTTCACGCATCGTTTCCAGCTCGTACTCCGGACGGAAAGAAACATAGGAACAAATCACCGGTTCGTGAGTACGGAAAAATTCCTCCACCGGAGCCTCAAACGAGCTCGGCTCAAAATCCATATATTGCGAAGAGAATGCCGAGATCGCGGTAATTTTTCCGGCAGCAATTCCGTACTTGACGATTTCTTGCTTGATTTCCTCACTGTTACAAGTAATCTTCCCCGCCAAGGCAAACAAGAGCCAAAACGCGTTCCGCAACTTGAAAGACTCGCGCTTGGGAAAGTATTCCTGCGCCAGTCCCCCATGGAATGTGAGATAAGAAGGGCGAAAAACCATCCGTCCCACGAGCATCGCCGCCAAAGCCAGCAGATAACCAATCTTCGATTGCCCGTTTACATGCATGCTCAACCGGTAACCACGCAGAGCGTAGCGCCAAAGCTTCAGGAAGTAGTCGAATCCTCCCTGCACGTCAACGTAGTCGGGACTCTTAACCTCACGATTCTCATTGATCTTGAGAATCTCACAGGTATAGCCGCGGCGCCGTATTTCATCGACCACCAGTTTCAGATGAATGGCCCAACCGCACAACGGCGGCGGATAGTTGCCAATGTGCAAAATCTTGGGTGCGCTCTTCATCTTCCGCTCCCGGCGCGGATGGGTTCTGGTTGGCCCACGGGTGCATGCTCACCTTTTTCCAACAACACCTCGGTGTAGAGATCTTCGTATTGCTTCTGAATACTCTCAACTCCAAACTGAGCTTGCGCCACTTCCCGGCCCAGCGCCCCAAATTGCTTACGCAAGGATTCATTCCGCAGCAGCGTTCGCAAAGCGTCCGCCAACTGGCCGTCGTCCCCCGAATTCACCAAAAATCCCGTTTCGCCATGACGTACAAGCTCAGGACTTCCGCCGACATGCGTCGACACTACTGGCAGACCCGCAGCCATCGCCTCCATCACAGCGTTGGGCAAGCTCTCCGAAAAAGAGGTGAGAACGCTGATGTCGAGAGAAGCCAACACGGCCGGAATATCGCGGCGTTCGCCAAGAAAGAGGACGCTCCGCGCAATCCCGAGATCCACAGCCATTTTCTCCAATTCCGGGCGTAGTTGCCCGTCGCCTGCCAAGACCACTTCCATGGTTGGAAACTCGTTGAGCAGAAGCGCGGCGGCGCGTAACAAAGCTGGATGGTTCTTGACCTTCTCGTTCATCCGGGCAACCAGGCCAATCCGTAAGGACGTGCCGACGCGCGGGAGCACTGGAGCCATCAGGGTAAAACATTCCGCAGGCAAGGCATTGGGAATAACAACCGGTTTACGAGCGGGCACGCCGAGTTCCAACAAGCGCTCCGCCGCCGCCCGGGAGTTGCAAACAATGCGGTCTGGAAACCATCGCAACACCCATGCCAGAACTCTGGTCTGCGC
>JAYTQD010000115.1:0-4875 GCA_043746935.1 Acidobacteriaceae bacterium
CATAAGCCGAAGGGTCAAGCCAGTGCAACGCCAGCAGCGAATAGATGCGGGCATCGTGGAAGGAAAATCCGATATAGGGATGATTCAGCAGCCACAACAACGCCGCTAATAACAAGATACAGAAGGTCGACGTCAGCGGCCGAAGTCGGTCGAATACCGCGAACGCGATTCTGGGCATCAGCGAAAACTACTGTTCGCCGATGGCGTGCATGAAAGTACTTTCCAGCGACAGTATGGGGCGAACCTCGATGGTCGAGTGCCTCGCCGCGCACAACGTGTCGAGCTTAAGCCATAATTGATCGTAAGCGCGACAGGCGGACCAAAGGAAATCAATCGACATATCCTACCGTTTATCATCGTGCAAATATACATGAGAAACTCTGTTCGGCCTGAGGAAAATAAGCCTCTGTTTCATCGTGTAAAGCGAAATGAGGAGGATGGAAACTGTATCGTCCTCGACCTAAGCCAAGGGCAGGACAAACCAGGCTTCGCTCAGGAGGGAATCCCAGTATTATCAGCGCCACGGTCCAGGATTGGAGCGTGCGTCCATACGACTGTCGGCGGCACTTTGTAAGATGAAAAGCCGGTCCAGACTGCTAATATCAGTCCTTGTTTCCTGAAAAACCAAGATGTCCGGCAAGACAAATGTGGCGGCACTCACAATGAATTCCGAGCCCGAAATAGTGACAATCGCGCAGGCAATACAAACGGCTTTGGAACACCTTCAAGCCGAGCGTTTGATGGATGCAGAGCGAGCGTGTCGCCACGCGTTGACGCTGGAACCGAACAACGCCGAGGCTCTGCATCTTCTCGGTGTAACCGCGCATCAAACCGGGAACAACGCGGTTGCAGTCGAACTGATCAAAAAGGCGATCCGCTTCCAACCCTCAAATCCGGTTTTCCTCAACGACCTGGGAAAAGCCTGTCGCGGGTTGGGCCGACCCGGCGATGCAGAGTCGTATTGCCGCCAGGCGCTGGCGCTCAAACCCGATTACGCCGAGGCGCACAGCCATCTCGGGAATGCGTTGAGAGACCTGGGGCAACTGGAGCAAGCCGAGGAAAGCTATCGCCAGGCACTGGTGTACAAACCGGACTACGCCGAAGCACACAGCAATCTCGGAAATGCGTTGACAGGGCTGGGGCGGGCGAAGGATGCCGTAGCGAGCTATCGCCAGGCACTTGCGCTCAAACCCGACTTCGCGGTGGCGCACTATAACCTCGGCGGCTCACTGACTGAGCTTGGACGGCTAAAGGAAGCCGAGGTGAGCTATCGTCAGGCATTGGAGTACAAACCCGACTTCGCGGTGGCGTACAACAATCTCGGAAACACATTGAGGAATCTCGAACGGCTGAATGAAGCCGTGAAGAGTTATCGTCAGGCCGTGACGCTCAAACCTGACTATGCCGAAGCGCACAGCAACCTCGGGAACGCTTTGAAAGACCTTGGACGGCTGAACGAATCCGCCGAAAGCTATCGCCGGGTACTGGCGCTCAAACCCGATGATACCGAAGCGCGTAGCGCCTGGGTGCATCAATGCCAGCAGTTGTGCACATGGTCGGAGATTGAACACGAATTTGAAGCACTCCGCGGGCAGGTAACAAAAAGCCTGGGGGCGGGGCGGATTACTCCGTTTTCTTTTTTGGCTTTACCTGATACCAGCGGCAGCGAACAGTACGCATGCGCGCGGCAGTTTGCCGAGAAGAAATATTCCGCTTTCCTTTCCCGTCCGCCTCTTTATGGTACGCGCTCGTATCGAAGCCGTGACAAGCTCCGTATCGGATATCTGTCGGCCGACTACTACGAACACGCGACCAGTCATCTATTGGCGCACGTCATCGAGTTGCATGACCGCAGGCATTTCGAGGTGGCGGCCTATTCGTACGGACCTGATGACGAGAGCGCGATATACAAACGCATGCGGGTGGCCTTCGATGAATTCCACGACATCCGCTACTTATCCAGCGAAGCCGCCGCACAGCGGATTTTTGATGACGAGATTGATATTCTGGTGGACCTGAAAGGCTATACCAAAGACACTCGCACACACATTAACGCTCTGCGGCCCGCACCGGTACAGGTTAACTGGCTCGGTTATCCGGGGACACTGGGGCACCCTCAACTGGCCGACTATTTGATCGGCGATCCAATTGTTACGCCCTTGGAACACGCCGCGCACTACAGTGAAACTTTGGCACTGATGCCGCATTGCTACCAGCCTAACGACCGGCGACGCTCAGTCGGCGCGCGACCTTCGCGCAACGAAGCGGGGTTACCGGACAAGGGTTTCGTGTTCTGCAGTTTTAATCAAAGCTACAAAATTACCCAGCCGGTATTCGAACTGTGGTGCCGGTTGCTCGGAGCATTGCGCGGCAGTGTCCTGTGGTTGCTCCAATCCAACCCTACCGCCCAAGACAATTTATGGAGGGAGGCCAAAACGCGGGGCATTGCCGCGGATCGCCTTATTTTCGCCCCCAAGCTGCCACTGCCCGCGCATCTTGGACGACTACAGCTAGCCGACCTCGCGCTAGATACCTATCCGTACACCTCACACACCACCGCCAGCGATGCACTGTGGACGGGCGTTCCACTGGTCACTCTAATTGGCGAAACCTTTGTCAGTCGGGTTGCAGCGAGCCTGCTGCATGCTGCCGGGATGTCTGAACTCGTTACCGGGACTGCGGATTCGTACTATCGACTGGCACTGAACCTGGCTCAACAGCCCGAACGACTGAGGCAAATCAGAACCAAACTGATTGCGGATCGACTGACCTGTCCACTGTTCGATAGTGAACGATTTACAAGAGACCTGGAACGCATTTACCAGCGTATGTGGATCAACCATCGCGCGGGAACCAGGAACCCCATTGCTCTTGAGTAAGAAAATAAAAACTCGCTGTTATTTGCCCGAGGGCTTCAGCACAATAGGCGCTTTTACTCCCGCGCGGTAATCGTTCCACATCGCGGTATACATCCGTTCCATATCCCTGGTGAATTCCAGCGTATTGAAGAGGTGGCATGTGCTACGCGCTTGCCAAAGCCTTTGCCTCAGTTCGCCCAGCCGTGCCGGATGCTTTGCAAGATCGAGCGCCCGTTCAAAATACTCTTCGCTGGAATGTGTAACAAGCTCGGGAAGATCCACCGCATGAAGCAGGCTGGCCGCGACTCTACTGGCAAAGGTATCGCCGCACAATGTCACCATCGGCACCCCGGCCCACAAGGCATCGCTTCCCGTCGTATGCGAGTTATACGGAAAAGTATCCAACGCAATATCCGCCAGTTGGAGCCGGGCCAAATGATCAGAATGTTGCAATGCTTGTCCAAAGATCAAACGCGAAGGAGCTATTCCCCGTTTTTCCGCTTCCCGCTGTAGATTAGCGATGGCCGCTTCCGAGCGGGACCATAGCCAAAGCACACTGCCATCCACTTGTTGCAGTAATCTGCACCAGAGCGAAAAAAACTCCGGGGTAATCTTATAGGTCTGATTAAAGCAACAGAATACGCAACCCTCTTCCGGCAGGCCCGCCTCCGACCGCGTTGACCTGGGTCCAATCGGGCGTGTGGCGTCGTTGGGTTGATAGCAGTGTGGCATCAACGCCAGGGTCTCGGTGTAATCCGCCGCATGTTCCAGGGGCGTCACGATGGGATCGCCAATAAGATAGTCTGCCAGTTCCGCAAGACCGTAAGTGCCGGGGTAGCCCAGCCAATTGGCAATAATGGGTGCTGGCCGCTGTGCGGCAATACCCATGCGGGAGTCCTTGGTCCAGCCTTTCAGATCAACGAGAATATCAATCTCGTCGCGCAGGATGAGGGTAGCCGCTTCGGCATCCGGCAACGGCCCGATCTCGCGAAACATATCAAACGCGCGAACGATACGCTGCCGCATTTCGCTGTTGTCGTCCGGCCCATAGGAATAAGCAAAAACCTCAAAACTCGCACGATCATGATTTTCCAGCAGCCCTCCCATCAGCAGGCATGTTGCGTGACTATGAAAATCACTGGACAGATACCCGATGCGCAATCGCTGATGCTCGCGATTGACAAATGCTCTCCCTGCTACAGGTTGGCGGGCCCGGTATCGGGCACATTTCAAAAGCTCACTGCCGCTAAAGCCCGGCGTAGACAGCAGGTCGAAAAGTACGATCCCTTCCAGCTTTTCCCGGTGAATAAAATCCTTCAGCTGTGCTGTGGTTTCGCTGTATGTGTCCCAAAGACAGATTTCTTTCGTCGCACGTCTTAGGGAAGCTAACGCCTCTCCATCGTCAGGGTTTGAGGCAAGGAAATCCTGCAGAATGGGAATCACACTCAGGAAATTATTGGTATCGAGCAGCGCGCTTACCAGCTTGAAGAAAGCACTACGGGATTCCGGATTCAGCTCAAGCGCTCGTGCAAGCACGGGTATCGCTTCGCCCGGACGAGATCGGAGAAGCAAGGCGATCCCCTTGGCATGCAGCGCACCGAAATGCGCAGGCGAAGAATCAAGTGCATCCGAAAATTGATCGATTGCCTCATCGATTCTTCCGGCTCGCAGTAATGCGTTTCCAAGATTTGCATGGAGGTCAGCATCCAGGGGCTGGGCATCCAAAAGTTCCCTGAGAATATCAATGCCTTCGATATGTCGCCCCATCATGGACAGGGCAAGACCAAGATTGCAGCGCAGGTCCAAATCGCCGGGAGACATCCTCAGCGCACGTTCGGTTTCAGTCAAGGCATCCAGCGCCTTTTCCTGAGAAATCAGCGCTGCCGACAAAGCCTTCCGGGCAAAGGGATGATTGGGGTTCCGCACCAACACCCGCCGGGCGTGTACTTCTAGCTCGGCGAACTCACGCTTGTCGAGAAGTTTCAATAACACATGGGTCTCGTTATCAACAGCCTTA
>JAYTQD010000116.1:0-4873 GCA_043746935.1 Acidobacteriaceae bacterium
TGCTGGCTTATCAAAAAGGAGAAGTGCAATGCCTCGCGTAAAACGTGGCACAAAACGACGTGCCAGACGTAAAAAAATCTTAAAACGGGCCAGTGGATATTTCCTCACTAAGTCCAAGCTGTACCGCGCCGCGCAACTTGCCGTCGAGCGCGGTCTCATGTACGCCTTCACCGGACGCAAACAGAAGAAGCGCCAATTCCGCTCCCTCTGGATCGTCCGCATCGGCGCAGCCACCCGCCCTCACGCGCTCAGCTACAGCCAGTTCATCAGCGGCCTGAAGCTAGCCGGCCTCGATCTTGATCGCAAAATCCTCGCCGACCTCGCAGTCAGAGACGCGGCGGGCTTCGTGCATCTGGTCGAGCAGGCGAAGACGGCCCTAGCCGCCAAAAAGGCCGCAACGAAAAAGCAACTCGCAGACGTCAAGTCCGCTCCTCCAAAGTCGGCCTAAAAGAAATCAACAGAAGATTGGGTGCCCCGTCCTTGTCGCGTTCCTCAGCGACAGGGCGGGGCTTTAAGAAACAGGCAACGAACGTGACCTACACCCTCCCCAAACTCACCGACTTCTCCCCGGCAGCCCTCGACAGCGCCGTCCAAGACCTCCTGTCCGCTCTAGAATCCGAATCCCAAACCATCTCCAGCGAAAATGCCGCGAAGGAATTCCGCGACCGCTGGATGGCCCGCAAAAACGGCATCCTCACCCAAGCCAACGACTGGCTTAAAACAGCCCCCGCCGACGCCAAACGTTCGGTAGGCCAGCGCGTCAACGAAATCAAAGCTCGGGTCGAAGCTACGGTCGAGGCCGCGCAGCAAAGAATTCAAGGCGGCTCCGCAGCCGCAGCTCTCGAATCCGAACGCGTCGATGTCACCTTCCCCGGCATTCGCCGCCCGCTTGGCGCGGAGCACCCCGTCATCCGCACTCTGAACGAAACCGTCGCCGTCTTCCGCGCCATGGGCTACTCCGTCGCCGAAGGCCCCGAAGTCGAAACTGATTATTACAATTTCGAGTCGCTCAACTTTCCGCCCAACCACCCCGCCCGCGACACGCAAGACACGCTCGTCATCGCGGATCAAGAAATGAAGCCTCTGCGCGAGCGTCTGCTCCTCCGAACCCATACCTCACCCGTACAGATTCGCACCATGGAACAGATGAAGCCCCCGGTCCGCATCGTCTGCCCCGGCAAAGTCCACCGCCGCGACGCCACCGACGCCAGTCATTCCCCGGTTTTTCACCAAGTCGAAGGCCTAGCCGTGGATACGAATATCACTTTCAGCGACCTCAAAGGTACGCTCGACCACGCCATGAAAGCCCTCTTCGGCTCCAGCGTGAAAACTCGTTTCTTCCCGTCGTTCTTCCCCTTCACCGAGCCCAGCGCCGACGTGGCCATCAGTTGCATCATCTGCGGCGGCAAAGGCTGCCGCACCTGCAAACAAACCGGCTGGGTCGAACTCATGGGCTGTGGCATGGTCGATCCCAACGTCTTCGGCTTTGTAAAAGACCACGGCTACGACCCAGCCAAAATTTCAGGATTCGCATTCGGAATGGGCGTCGAGCGCCTGGCCATGATGAAATACGGCATCGACGACATCCAAATGCTCTTCCAGGGCGACGTCCGCTTCCTGGAGCAGTTCGCATAGAAATATTAAGATTGTCATTCCGAGCAGAGCGAGGAATCTGCTCTTGCTTTAACGACGGCGTTTGGGCGGCGCAGCGCTTCAGCGCTGCGATAAAGATCCAAGCAATAAGCGGTTTTAGCCGCTGAGGTAAGGTTAAAGCAACAAACATGAAACTCTCTCCCCAATGGCTCCGCGACTTCGTCGAAATCAAAACCGATGACGCACATCTAGCCGACGACCTCACCCTAGCCGGCATAGCAGTGGAAAAACTAGACGGCGATATCTTCGAGATGGACATCACCACCAACCGTCCCGACGCCATGAACCACTACGGCGCAGCCCGAGAAGCCTCCGCCATCTACGATCTCCCGCTCAAGCCGCTAATCCCCAAGCTCCCAGCCGCCAAATCCGGCGCTCCGTTCCCCATCGATATTCAAGAATCCGATCTCTGTCCCCGCTTCACCACCCGCGTCCTCCGAGGCGTCACGGTCAAGCCTTCCTCTGCTCCAATAGCAGAACGCCTGGCTCTACTCGACCAGCGCCCCATCAACAACATCGTCGACGCCTCCAACTACGTCCTCTGGGAAATGGGCAAACCCACCCACGCGTTCGACCTCGACTTAATTGAAGGCGGAAAGCTGATCGTCCGCAAAGCCCGCGCCGGAGAAGCCCTCAAAACCCTCGACGGCCAACTCCGCCAGCTCTCGCCAGAAGACTTAGTCGTAGCCGACGCCCGCAAACCCGTCGGCCTCGCCGGTGTCATGGGCGGCTTCGACACCATGATCACCGAGAAGACCCGCAACATCCTCATCGAATCCGCCTGGTGGGACCCCGCCATCATCCGCAAGATGTCCCGCCGCCACGGCCTGCACACCGACGCCTCGCACCGCTTCGAACGCGGCGCCGATTACGAATCCACCATCATCTCCTGCGACCGCGTAGCGGAATTAATTCTAGCCTCCGGCGGCGGCGAACTCGAAGGCAACGTCGTCGATGTCATAGCCCGCCCCAAACCCAGCACAGTTGTGTGCCTTCACCTTTCGGAAATCGTGCGACACCTGGGAAAGATTCTTTCGCGGGATGAAGTGTGGAAGATTTTGGAACGGCTTGGATTTGTTCTGGACTCGCCTGACGCCGCGAACGAAGATCCAAGGTTCTCCGTCCGCGTCCCCAGTTGGCGTCTCGACGTCACCCGCGAAATTGACTTAATCGAAGAAATCGCCCGTCAGCACGGCTACAACAAATTCGCCAACACTCTCCCGGCCTTCTCCGGCGCGGTCGTCGAACTCCCCGATGCCGCTAAAGACGCGCGGATCCGCTCCTCGCTTCTAGCCCTCGGCTACAACGAAGCTCTGTCGGTAACCTTCATCTCCCCCGGCCAAGCCAAACAATTTTCAACCGCGGAACCTCTCTTACTAGCCAACCCGCTCAGCGACGAAGCCTCCGCCATGCGCACCTCACTCCTTCCTGGCATGCTCGACATGCTCGGCTGGAACCTCAACCGCGGCACAGCCAGCGTCCGCCTCTTCGAAGCCGGACGCATCTTCGAGAAAACCGCCACGTCTCGCGACGAGAAAAAGCGCATCTGCATAGGCGCAACCGGCAACGCCACCACGGCCAACGTTCACGAAAAGCCGCGTCCCTACTCGTTCTTCGATCTCAAAGGAGATCTCGAGAATCTGTTCTCTGCGTTTGCCGGAACCGTGACCTACGACACCCCAACCCCAAGCTACCTCCACCCCGGCCGATCCGCCCGCGCCCAACTCAACGGCGCCACCATCGCCCAGTGCGGACAACTGCACCCCGACATCGCAGCGGCGCGCAAGTTCCGTCAGGAAGTGTTCGTCGCCGAAATCTATCTTGACGTTCTCTACCAGCAACAACTGCGTCAGCCCACTTACACTGCTCTACCCAAATTCCCGGCCGTCGACCGCGACTTCTCGTTTGTCTTCGCCGACGCCGTCAAGTTCGACCAAATCCGTGCCGCCGTTGCCGCCCTCAACATCGTCGAACTGCGCGCCTTCACCCCCGCCGAAACTTTTCGCGGTGGCAACATTCCAGCGGGCAACTATTCCGTGCTGTTACGCGCCGTCTTCCAGTCATTCGAACGCACATTGCGGGAAGAAGAAGTAACGCGTTGGTCGTCGTGGATATCGGAAGCGCTAGTTGTTATGGACGGAACCCTAAGAACCTAGCTATTTGGCAGATGGGGCGCCAGACATAAAGTCTCTCAGTGTCTCCGTGGTGAATCGAACTTATACTTAGCCGATGCAACCCAAATCCTTCCTCAGCGAAAAAGTCTCCCACTTCTCCGAATCCGTAATCCGCGAAATGTCCCGCGAGGCCGTCAAATACCAAGCGGTAAATCTAGCCCAAGGCTTCCCCGACTTCCCCGCCCCAGAAGAAATCAAACGCGCCGCCCAGGAAGCTGTTGGCAAAGACATCAACCAATACGCCATCACCTGGGGCAGCCGCCACCTCCGCGCCGCCATTGCCCGCCAGATGCAACTTTGGCAAGCTATCACCATTGATCCAGAAACAGAAATCACCGTCTGCTGCGGCTCCACCGAAGCCATGATGGCCTCGCTCCTGGCCACCACCAACCCCGGCGACGAAGTCATCATCTTCGAACCCTACTACGAAAACTACGGCCCCGATACTATCTTAAGCGGCGCCAAACCTCGCTTCGTAAAACTCCGTCCTCCCACCACGCCGCAAGAAGAATGGACTTTCGACGAGCACGAACTCCGCGCCGCCTTCCACTCTCACACCAAAGCCATCATCGTCAACACGCCCAACAATCCCACCGGTAAAGTTTTTTCACAAACGGAACTCGAACTCATCCGCGACCTCTGCCTCCAGCACAACGTCCTCGCCATCACCGACGAAATCTACGAACACATCCTCTACGACGGCGCGCGCCACATCTCCATCATCGAACTCGACGGCATGCGCGACCGCACCATCGTCATCAATGGCATGTCCAAAACCTACAGCGTCACCGGATGGCGCGTCGGTTGGGCCGTTGCCGCCCCACCCATCAGCAACGCCATCCGCAAAGTCCACGACTTCCTCACCGTCGGCGCGCCCGCCCCACTGCAAGAAGCAGGAGCCGCCGCCCTCAGTCTCCCTCCCGCTTACTACCAAGACCTAGCCGCCCGCTACCTAGCCCGTCGCGATCATCTCATGCCAATCTTGGAACACACCGGATTCCACTGCTATCGCCCCCGCGGCGCTTACTACGTCATGACCGACATCG
>JAYTQD010000117.1:0-4869 GCA_043746935.1 Acidobacteriaceae bacterium
CCCGCGCCGGGCCTCCGCGCCGGCGGGGACAATGTTGTCGCCGCTGGCTACGCCTTTAAGAATTTCGACGATATCGCCGCTGCTCGATGTGTGTTCCACCATCACAACGGCATCCGCTCCAGCCGGAGCCGGCGCGCCGGTCATGATGCTGACGGCTTCGCCGGCGCGTAGCTGAAATTGCGAAGGATCACCCCCCGCCTTGATCTCTCCAATAATTTTCAGCCGCGCTGGCAGTGTGCTCAGATCGTTTGAACTAAGATCAACGGCGCGCAGAGCGTAGCCGTCGCGCATGGCGCGAGGGAAAGGCGGGAAATTGCGGTCGGCGGCAATGGCTTCGGCTAGGATGCGTCCGAGGCTGGCGTCGAGATCGACGGTTTCGGTGCTTGAAGGGCGTACTGAGGTGGCTTGTTGTTCGACGGCGCGTCGCGCGTCTTCGAAGCTGAGAATTAGTTCTTTCGCCTGCATGGGTGGGATGATACGCGATCTGAAAACATTCGCGTGCCCGCCCCTTCGACTTCGCTCAGAGTAGGCTCTTCGCACAGAACGCGACTTGGACGGGGTAGCCTTTGATCCAAAGATCAAAAGCAAGACCACGCGGGCGAGGGCGCCCGCGCCACACGAACCTCTACCTTGCGGAGGCTTCTTTCGCCAGGGAGAGTTCTTCCCGTAGATGTGCAGGGTTGGCGGTGTGGAGCAGTGCTGTTTCCAAATCGACCTCGCCGCTGCGCACAAGGTTTGCGATTTCGTGATCGAGGAAAAGCATTTCCGGCTCTTGGCCCGCCCGCATTGCTTCCGCCAGCGTTCTTCCGGTATTGATGCCGAGTTCGACCCATTCGCGAGTGAGGGGAGTGGATTTCACGATCTCGACGGCCAAAGCGCGGCTTTCGCCATTGCGGCGCGGGAGCAGCTTCTGGCACACGATATAGCGGAACAGGCGCGCCAATCGGCTGCGGACAGCCACTTGCTCGTTGGACGAAAACGAGGCCACCAGGCGCTCAATCGTCTCCGCGGCGCTGTTGGCGTGCAGACTGGAAAGCACGAGGTGTCCGGTTTCCGCCGCTTCCAGAACAGTCGCCACGGTTTCGCGGTCGCGAATATCACCCACCAGAATCACTTTGGGGGATTGCCGCAGCGCGGCTTTCAAAGCCAGCGAAAAACTCGGCGTATCGCTGTGGAGTTCGCGCTGGTGAATGGTGCAGCGCTTGTGGTTGTGCAAAAACTCGATAGGATCTTCCACCGTGACCACGTGGTAGCTCTGCGTTTCGTTGATCAGATCCAGCATCGCCGCGAGGGTCGAGGACTTTCCCGATCCCGCGGGGCCGGCGACCAGGACGATGCCGTCGCGCAGATTCGCGATCTCAGCCAGGTGTGCGGGCAAATGCAGAGTTGCGAAGTCCGGAATCGTGGTGGGGATCACGCGCATTACCACCGCGCAACTGCCGCGCTGGATGAAGACGTTGACGCGGAAGCGCGCGATGCAGGTGAGGCCATACGATGTGTCGCAGGAGCCATGTTCGCGGAGCGCCGAGACTGCGTTTTGGTTACTGCCCAGGAGTTCGCTGGCAATGCGCCGTGTTTCATCCGAGGAAAGAACCCCCGGACCATATCCCTGGCAGGGAAGAAGCTGTCCGCGCACTTCCACTTGCGGAGGGCGTCCCGGGGAAAAAATGAGGTCGCTGACGTTCGGAGAGCTCTGCAACATGGCGTGCAAAAGCTCTTCCAGGGAGCCCCGGGTATTACGCGTAGTGGCACCCGAAGTGCTGGTGGCCGATTTGCCGACACCGTTGCCTAAAGCTGGCAAGGTTCTCTCCGAATCTTGGGGAAGGGAATCGGCGCGAGTCATCGCGCCTAGCTTTACTCTAGCGGGGTTTGGGGAGAGCGGCTAGAACTGCAAGGTCAGGGTCAAAAGTAATCCCTGTCGCTTGGGTGCCCCGTCCTTGTCGCGTTTTTCAGCGACAGGGCGGGGATTTTGGGTATCCGGCGTTTGGATAGGGATGGTTTTTTACTCCAACCCCGCTCTGTCGCAAAAGAAAAGGCGCGACAAGGACGGGGCACCCGATGCAAGACCACACGAGCTACTTCTTCGTACCCTTCTTCTGCTTGCCAAACGTGGTTTCCACCGTGCTGCCGATGTAGGTGAGCAACCCTTTGGCACCTTCAGCGTTTGGTCCGGTCGGAGCTAGTTCCAGGTACTTGGTTAAGGCTTCCTCGGTTCCGGGTACGGGGACCACTTTGCCGTTCTTGTCGGTGGATGCCTTTCCCACCAGGCTTACGCCCAACTGGTAGAAGGATTCCGCTTTGGTCGGATCGGCGGCGACGGAGGCTTGGAAGGCCTTGACGGCCTCATCGACGCGTCCGGCGTTGGTGTACACCGCGCCAATGTTGAATTGATACCCAGCTATGCCCGGAGGGTCCAGGGTGGCGGCTTCGTTGTAGGCCTTGACGGCTCCGTCAACGTCGCCGGAGTGGGCGTAGGCGTCGGCTAAATTGTTGTAGTAAGCGCCTTGGGGTTTAATGGCGATCGCTTTTTGGTAGGCTTCTGCGGCTTTCCCGTAGGCTTCTTTGGACGCGGGGCGGTCGGTTTTTTCCTTGCTCTTGGCCTGCCCGCGAAGGGCCTCGCCCATGGTGAACCAGATCAGGTCGCGGGCGGGGTCGATTTGCGTGGCTTCGGTCATGGTCTGAACGGCGAGATCGAAGTTGCCGGCCGTGATGGCCGCGCGAGCGCCGGCGAGCTTGTCGTTCAGGGACTTGACGTCGAGCTTTTCTTTGCTCTGTTTCGCCTCTTGTTCCGCGAGCTTCTTCTTATCTTCTTCGGACATTTGCGCTTGTCCGGCGGCTTGTTCTTTTTTTAGATCAATGTCGTTGACATTTTCGTCCGAGGTGATCGGGACTTTATTGAGGCGGTAAATCTCCTTGCCATCCACCAGAAGCACGACGTTGTAGCTACCGGGGGCAACGCCGAGGGAGAAATACTCACCCTTGTTGTTGGTCTTCAAGGTGTATTTGCGGCCCGATTCGATGCCGGTGAATTCGATGACGG
The DNA here is from genome assembly GCA_043746935.1 of Acidobacteriaceae bacterium. Lineage (GTDB taxonomy): Bacteria > Acidobacteriota > Terriglobia > Terriglobales > Acidobacteriaceae > JANXUC01. The sequence continues at coordinate 3,041 of JAYTQD010000117.1, forward strand.
CACCGGCAAAGGGTTTGCCATCCATGTTCTTGCAAGTACCCTTGATCGTGCCTGTCTGCGCGGATACTTGCGGTACAAAAAGGGCAGCGGCTAGCACGGCCAGCATCAGAACGGCGAAACGTTGCTTCATCATGGGGCCTCCAGGCTCCTATAAGATTCGACTCGTAAGACTGCGGAAAGGATGCTTTGTCGCTTGCCTATTCGCGGGCGGCAATCTCTTTCACATAGGGAATAGGGTCGCTGGCACCGGCCTGCTGAAAGGCTCGCAGGCGCAGGACGCAACTATCGCACGTTCCGCACGCCTTGTCTTCCCGGCTATAGCACGACCAAGTTAAATCCAACGGTGCCCCGAGTTCAAGGCCTTGCTGGATGATTTGACTCTTTTTCAGCTGAATTAGCGGGGTTACGATGTGAATCCGTCCTTCTTTTGTGCCGGTGCGGACCACTTCGTTGAAGGCCAGGTAGTAGGCGGGACGGCAATCGGGGTAGCCGGAACTGTCTTGCTCGACGGCGCCGATATAAATTTGCTCCGCGCCCAGGACTTCAGCCCAACTCACGGCGACGGCCAGGAAATGCGCGTTGCGGAAGGGCACGTAGGTGACGGGGATTTGATTGGCGCGCGAGGCTAGCTCGGAATCAGGAACAGCGATGGATGGATCGGTGAGCGCGGAGCCGCCGATGGCGCGCAGGGCTTCGTTGCGAACGACGAGCTGGTTATGAATGCCAAGGCGAGCGCATATGGCTAGGAAAGCCTCGCGCTCGCGGGTCTCGGTGCGCTGGCCGTAGCTGATGTGGAGGGCGGCCGCGTCCGTGTCGCGCGCGGCGAGGGTGGCGCAAACGCAGGAATCCATGCCTCCGGAGAGCAGAACCACGGATTTGGGCTTGGGCTTAGACACCTTTCACCGCTGGATCCCAAATAAATTTGTGCAACTGCAATCCCAGGCGCGCGGAGACGTTGTCGGCGAGCATCCACTCGGCGAGTTCCTGGGGATTGAGGAGACAGTGCGCGGCGTCGCGGCGACCGGAAGCGTCCTTGCGGAATGCGGGGGAAAAGAGAACGGCATTCACGCGAGCGGATAAATCGTGCCTGACGGCGAAGTCGCGGGCGAATTCGTAATCCGCGCGCGTGCTGAGGACAAACTTGATTTCGTCGTGCTGCTTTAGAGCTTCTAGATTCTCGATGCGGAACGTATCCGGCTCGCCCGAGTGCGGGCATTTTACGTCGACGATTTTGATGACCTCACCGGGAACTTTTTCGAGCGGTCGCTCGCCGCTGGTTTCGAGCAGCACGGTGTAGTTGGCTTGTAGCAAACGCTGCATCAAGGGAACGACTTCGCGCTCCTGCAGCATGGGTTCGCCGCCCGTGATCTCGACCAGGCTAGGGTGCGGGCCGCCATTCGGGCTGAGTCGTTCAACTTCCGTTAGCACTTCTTCCAGCGACATCTTGTGCCCGCCGGTGAAGGTGTACTCGCTGTCGCACCACGAGCAACGCAGATTGCAGCCCATCAGGCGCACAAAGACGCACGGCAACCCCGTGTGGGTCGACTCTCCCTGGAGCGATTTATAGATTTCGGTTATTTGCATGGAAGCCGCGGCTATTCGAAGTAAGTCGCGGTCGTTTCATCAGTTTCGAAAATCTTGACCGTCTTCACGAAAACGCGCCCGTTGGTTTGAGTCTTCATGCGTGCGTTGGTCTCGTCATAGAAATACTTGGCCAGATTTTCCGCGGAAGGATTGATGGTCGTAAACGGCTCAATGTCATTCATCATCTGGTGATCCAGCCGGTCGATGACGGGCTTCATGACGTGGCGAAGATCTTTGAAGTCCAG
>JAYTQD010000118.1:0-1808 GCA_043746935.1 Acidobacteriaceae bacterium
CTATACCCATTTCTCCTATGCCATGGTTGCCCTGACGCCGCGCTGTGCGGAGGAGCTTGGCTACCAGCTTTCCGACGAGGACAAAGGACGTTCTTACATCGAGGTTTCTGGCCGCAAGGGTTTTGGTGTCAAGGCTGACGACTTGCTCGACCGTCTGATTGCCTCGGCGCAAAAAGAAGTAGATGCGCGCCATCCTGAGCTGAGTGAGAGCGAGCGCCAGGAAACTGCCCGCCTGATTGCCGTGGGGGCGTTGCGGTTTTTCATGCTGAAGTTTACGAAAGGCTCTTTGATCGCATTTGATTTCAAGGAAGCTTTAAGTTTCGAAGGAGAAACAGGTCCCTACGTTCAGTATGCCGTCGTTCGCGCCACGAATATCTTCCGCAAGGGCGGTCTCGATCCTAAGCAGTTTTCTTCTGCCGGAATTGACTTCTCCAAATACCTCACCGGCAATGAAATCTGGGCCATGTGGCTGGCTGCTTCCCGCACCTCGCATGTGGTCGAGCAATGTATTGCCACCTCCGAACCTGCCTACGCCGCCAAACATGCCTTCCAGCTCGCGCAGATGTTCAACTCCTTCTACCACCACCACCCCATCTTGGCGGAAGAGGATGCGGGCCGAAAGCAATTCCTTCTCGCGACAGCAGCAGTGGTTAGGAGGGAACTGACCCGCGTTCTAGGTTTTCTGGGCATTCCTGTTCCGCCTGTTATGTAGTTTGCAAACACCTCTTCGAATTTGCCGCCTCCAGACCTGCTACCTTTGAATTTTGGTTCCCGTTTGTAATTTTTCTTGTCCACGGAGATGTTGCAATGCTGATGCTCTGCCGTCACGTCCGCTGGTCCGCGCTCTTGGTCCTTCTGGTCAGCTTTTTCGTTTTTAGCTCCACGGCCAATGCTGGAGAGCCCACACCACCGCGCCCGAAAATTGCCCTCGTTTTGAGCGGCGGTGGCGCCCGCGGTTTTGCGCATATCGGCGTCATCGAATGGTTGGAGGAACACCGTATTCCAGTCGACATCGTGACCGGTACCAGCATGGGCGGCCTGATTGCGGGCATGTATGCCACCGGCATGACCCCGGCTGAGACACATCACTTCATCACCGCCGTCGATTGGGACAAGAGCCTTCTACCCGAACCGAATTACGATCAGCTCGCTTTTCGCCGGAAAGAAGACCGCCGCGCCTATCAACTCGGCATTGCGTTGGGTCTGAAGGATGGCCTGAGCGGCCCTGCTGGGTTCAATCCCGGGCACGGCGTTGGCCTGCTGTTTGATCGTGCTTCTTACGGTTATTCCGAAATGAAAACATTCGATGATCTCCCCATTCCTTTTCGTTGTGTGGCCACCGACCTTGTCACCGGCGATGGAGTGGTACTCCAGGATGGCTCGCTCCCGCAGGCTCTGCGCGCTACCATGGCAGTCCCCGGTGTCTTCACGCCCGTTGAATTGGGCGACAAGATCCTGGTCGATGGCGGCATGGTGGATAACATTCCCTCCGACGTCGCTCGCGAAATGGGCGGGCAGGTCATCATCGCCGTCGACGTAGCTTCGGCTCTTGGATCACGGAAAGAGCTGCAGACCCTGGGTGGAGTGATCGACCAGGCGTTGGATATAGCCACGCTGGAGAACGAACGGCGCGGCTTGAAGCTGGCCAATGTTGTGGTCACACCGGATCTCAGGAAGTTTTCGGCGGCGGATTTTTACAGCTCAGAGCAGATCATTCACCTCGGCTACGAAGCAGCGGAGAAGAGTATGGCCAATCTGATGCCGTACGCGATTCCCGAAGAACAATGGCAGCAACACTTGCACGAGCG
>JAYTQD010000119.1:0-4864 GCA_043746935.1 Acidobacteriaceae bacterium
AGCCCCACCTCGCGCCCCAGATGCGCCGTACGAATCGCTTCATCCGCCGTGTAGCACCCGGCCGTGTTCGGTAGCAGGATGTATTTCTTCGGGTCAATAAAATCGAGCAGCGATTCCTTGCTGCGGTCCAGATTCACCCGCCGCACTGCGACGGTAACCATATCCGCGCCACTGGCTTCGAGCGCCCGCGCGTTTTCCTGAAATGATTTGTACTTTCCGGTTCCGACAATCAGGCGCGAGCGCAACTCGCGCCCAGCAATTCGTAATGTATCTGTCATTTCCCCATTGTAATCCGCACCGGTTGCGTTCGAAAGATACGAGTCTGATATCATCGCTAACTTTGAAGGAGAAACAATGCGCAAGCTAATTTTCTTTCTCGGCTTCCTGGTATTCTCAACGACCTTCGCAACCGCGCAGCAATTCGACATCGTCCTCGAAGGCGGCCGCGTCATGGACCCCGAAACGAACCTCGACGTCATCCGCAACGTCGGCATCCGCGACGGAAAGATTGCCCGAATTTCTTCCGAAGCGTTAACCGGCCGTCGCGTCGTCCACGCCACCGACTTCGTCGTGGCTCCCGGTTTTATTGATCTCCATCAGCACGGTCAGGAACTCGATAGCCAGCGCGTCAAGGCGCTGGACGGAGTAACTACAGCGCTCGAGCTGGAAATTGGCGTGCCCGATGTCGCGCAATTCTTACAGTCGAAGCAAGGCCACTCGCTGATCCACTACGGCACCGCAGCCAGTCACGCAGCCGCTAGGGTGAAGGTTTGCGGAGCATCCATGCCCGTCCAACCGGATGGGAGCGTGTCCGTCCTTCCCAAGAGCGGCCCCGCGACCGATGATCCCGCCACACCGGAACAAATCGAAGCTATCAAGGAGCGCTTGCGCGCCGAGCTAGATGCAGGCGGTCTCGCCATTGGCATGGGTCTTTCCTACACGCCCGGAGCCAGCCAACTCGAAGTCATTAATATGTTCCGCCTCGCCGTCGAGCGGGGTGTACCGGTCTACACCCACGCTCGAGGCTCCGGAGACGTCCAGCGCGGCATCGGCGCTGTCAGCGAAGTCATCGCCGCCGCCGCAATTTCCGGCGCAGCGCTGCACATCGTTCACATCAACAGCACCTGCCTTCGCGATACGCTGGATTGCCTCGCCATGATCGGCGGTGCCCGCGCCCACGGCCTCGACATCACGACGGAAGCCTATCCCTATATCGCCGGCATGACCGGCATCAACTCGGCTGCCTTCAACCCCGGCTGGCAACGCACCATGGGTGCCAGCTACAACGATTTGGTTCTTCCCGACACGGGCGAACACCTGACCAAAGAGCGTTTCGACGAACTGCACGCGTCTACCAAACCTCAGTGGGTCTTGATTTTTGCCAACAAGCAGGAAGTCGTCGATAAAATCATGCCCCACCCGCTCGTAATGATTGCCAGCGACGGCCTGGTGGGCCATCCCCGCAATGCCGGAACGTATTCCCGCATACTGGCCCAATACGTGCGCGAAAAGGGAACGATCCCGCTGATGGACGCTCTGCGAAAAATGTCATTCATACCCGCGCAGATGTTGGAGCGTTCTACTCCTGCAGCGCGTGGAAAAGGCCGATTGCAGGAAGGCGCGGACGCCGACATCGTAGTCTTCGACCCGGCCACGATCCGCGACCAATCCACGTTCCAGAAGCCTATGGAACCCAGCACAGGCGTGCAATATTTAGTGGTTGGCGGAACCCTGCTAGTGGACCAGGGCAAAATCGTGCCCGATGTCTTTCCTGGTCGCGCACTGCTCGGGCATGGCAAGGGTAGTCGCTGAGAATCAGCGCGTAGCCACACTAATCCGTCTTGTCCGCAGCCGCGTATAGCGCATCAATCTCTGCCCGATGTCGCTCCTCTACCGCTCGTCGCCGCATCTTGAACGTCGGGGTGAGAGTCCCCGCAGCCACGGAAAACTCGTCCGCCAGCACAATCGTTTTCTTTAATTTCTCGAACCGCGCCAAATTCGCGTTGATGTCTTCAACAATTCCCTCAAACAACGCCTGCACCCGAGGTTGGCGCGCCAACTCGGCGTGATTCGCGAATGCCACCTGATTCGCATTCGCCCAATCTTCCAGCAAAGGAAAGTAGGGAAGTATCATCACCGCTGGAAACTTCCGCTTCTCCCCAACCACTACCGCCTCCGCCACCAGAGGGTTGTTTCTCAAGGAAGCCTCAATCGGTTGTGGCGCAATAAACTTCCCGCCAGAAGTCTTAATGAGATCCTTCTTCCGGTCCGTCACCGAAAGAAAACCATCCGCATCCAAATTCCCAATATCCCCAGTCTTGAAAAATCCGTCAGTAAACGCCTCCGCCGACTCCTTCGGCATGTTCCAATAGCCGCTAAACACGGAAGGCCCTCGCACCAAAATCTCTCCGTCCTCCGCGATCCGGACCTCCACATTCGACAGCGGTTTACCCACCGTGCCCAGCCGATGCGCCTTCGGAGTATTCACCGCAATCACCGGCGATGTCTCGGTCAAGCCATAACCCTCATGAATGCGAATCCCCGCATCGGCATACCACTCGGCCAGTTCACGCCCCAGCGGCGCACCTCCGGAGATATAAAACTGTACCTGTCCGCCCATGCCCAACCGTATCTGCGAAAACACGATCCGGTCGGCCATTCGCCACGACCAAGTCGTCGGAATCCCTCCCGACAATATCTCTGCCCGATGCTCGCGTCCCACCGCCAGCGCCCACTCCAAAATGTGCCGTTTCGCGAAACTGTGCGCCGTGTGCTCCACTTGCAGCCGGATTTTTTCATACACTCGCGGTACCGCCACGAAAATCGCCGGTTGGATTTCCCGCAGAGCCTCCGGCAATTGTTCGATAAAAGGACAGTAAGCCAAAACTACTCCCGAGTGCAGCAGCGCGTAGTCCACATGCCGCGCCGTGATGTGCGATAGCGGCAAGAACGACACGCTCGTAGTTCCAGCACCAAGCCCGAACTCTCCTAAAGAGCACGAGAAATTGCACGCCAGATTGCCATGCGTGAGCATGACGCCTTTCGAGATGCCAGTCGTTCCAGAAGTGTAAAGAAGTGACGCCAGGTCGTCCGGCCCTATAGCACTGGCCGACGCGTCCAACCCCGCATCGCGACCCTCTGGCCCAGCCCGCATCATGTGGTACATACGCACAGCCCGCGAGTTTTCAATCGCATCCATCACCACCACGCGCTCCAATGGTGTGTGCTCGATCACGGACAAGACTTTGTCGAGCTGCGCCTGCGTCGAAACAAACGCCACGCGCGCTCCCGAATCGCGGAGCAGGTGCCCAACCTGATCGCGCGTCAAAGTCGGATAAATCGGAACAACCACAGCTCCCAACAACAAAGCCGCGAAGTCCGCCGTCGCCCATTCCGGACGATTCTCGCTCAAAATAGCAATCCGGTCGCTCTTCGCGATCTTCCACTCCCGCAGCACCCGCGCCACTCCCGCTGTGTTGCGATAGAGTTCCGCCGAAGAAATCGGAACCCAGTCCACCGCACCACGGTGCAGCATCACGCGAGCCGCGCGCCGCTCCACCACGCGATAGAACAGCTCGTTGACCGTCCGAGTCATCTCTAGCAATGTACTGAGAACAAAGGGAGGACGCAATGCACCGCCGGACACTACCGGGACTACGGAGCGATACCCACAGAAAGCGTTGGTTGACCGCCTTCAGCGAGCAGCGTAGGGTAACTGGAAGTACTGAGCACCGCCGAGCCTCAGAATCCTCTATCGAAAAGGTGAGAGATGCGCTCCAAAGCTCTAGCCGCAACCCTCCTACTAGTCTTGGCCAGCGCCCCAGCGCTGTGGGCCGCCCCAGCCAAGACCGCAAGAGCCGCGCTGAAAGTTGGTAGCGTAGCCCCAGACTTCACTCTGCAATACTTCGACGGCAACGACCTCAAGAAGATGTCCCTCCATGACTTTCGCGGCAAGAAGAACGTGATGGTGGGCTTTTATATTTTCGCGTTTACCGGTGGTTGAACCCAGCAAATGAAAAACTTCCAGCAGAGTCTGAAGACGCTGGAAGCGGCAGACACCCAGGTCGTGGGTGTGAGCATGGATAGCCCCTTCGCGAATAACGCATTTGCTCAACAAATCGGCGTAACTTTCCCCCTCCTCAGCGATTGGGGCGGCGAAGTCACCCGCAAATACGGCGTCTACTCGCCAGAAGACAAAGCTCCGAAACGCATTAATTTTCTGATTGGCAAAGATGGAAAGATCCTGGAAATGCAGGTGGACGACGAAGCCATCGACCCGACGAAGCTGGTGACGGCGTGCCAACGGAGAAAACTGTCGAAATAGACTATGAAAACGCTGAAACCAACAAAACTTCGCCTAATATTTGCGCGAAGCATTGAACGAACGTTACAATCAAGACGCGGGGTGGAGCAGTCCGGTAGCTCGTTGGGCTCATAACCCAAAGGTCGTAGGTTCAAATCCTACCCCCGCAACCAATCCTTCCAACAAGTTGCAAGCCTTTCGGTTTTGAGTCCCGCTCACTTTACGCTCACACTTCCTCAGACTGCCAGCAATTGCTCCACAACCAGCCCGTGCGCGACCCGTTTTTGTTCGCTCACAGCTTGCATGTAAACGTCCAAAGTGGTGCCGATATTCGAGTGCCGCAGAGTTCGCTTTGCACTTTTTCGAACTCTCCTGCTGAAGGCCGCTTGGTTTGCACTTCCAGCGTAGTTCTTTACGCCAGCCGGGCACTCATCACGAACACCCTGCTGAACGCTCCTGTGCAGTTCTACCGGAACGGCGGATACCTTCACCGTCTCAGAAACTGAGCTTCAGTCCGAACTTCGGCGAGAGTGGCTTTCTAGCTCATCGGCCCGTTCAAGA
>JAYTQD010000120.1:0-12873 GCA_043746935.1 Acidobacteriaceae bacterium
GTAATCCACAGCAGCGATTGCAGCATGGAGTGGACGGCAGCCATTTTTCGCTCTTGCAAAGCATCGCTCCAGCGCGCGTAAATGCCGCTGAGCTCCTGATGATCTTGAATGCGCTTGTCGAACTCCGCCATGCTCCGCTGATCTTCAGAAAGTTTTTGCACGGACTGCAGGGCGGCAGCGCTCGCGAGTGACTGCTTTCGCGATTCCTCCTGCTGCGCCTGTTTTTCCATCGCTTCGTGCTTTTCTGACAGGCGGCTGGCCGCGCTGGCGGCTTCCTGTTGCGCGGCCCGAACCTGCCCTTGCGCTGTTCGCAACAAAAACCATTTCTGGGCATGGGCGCGGAAACTACTTGGGGACCCGGGCAGTTTGCTCATTGCCCCGCCATAGACCATAGCGCCCCGTGCATTCTCGGCAGCTTCGTGCTGCTCGCGCGCCTGGACGACCTTGCTTTGCAAATCGCCTCCAACGCGCGCCAGGTCTCCCTTCGCGTCGGCGATTTCGTCCTCGTCGAGCGCCAGCTGAGCGTCCGCGAGTTCAGATTCTCCTTCCAGATTCGGTCGCTCCACGTCGCTGGCATGTTCGACCTTTTGCTGCAGATCGAGGGCGCGATCTTGGTCTTTCTTGATCTGGGACTCCATCTGCCGGACGCGCGCTTCGATATCCCGCGCTTCGGGAGGCGGTTGCGGCGGAAGAGCGCTGACACGGCGCAGGGCACTGGCAAAATCCAAATCCACTTCGTGGTCGGCCACCCGCTCCGCCTCGCGGGCCAGATCTTGGTCGTCCGGTGTCGCCGCCCATGCGGCCAGATCGCGAGCCATTGTCAGAGGACGCTTGTCGACAGCAAATTCCTCGGGTACGTCTTGAATTTTTGATTTATAATTTTGGAATTTTCCGCCATTGTCCGTCAGTACCCAAGCCACCAGGGCAAGGGCTGTCAGCAGGAGCAATACTGCGAAAGTGAGGTTAGGTGAGCGTTTCATCCGAATGGTCAGCATAACGGCACGCGAGAAGCGAGGTCAACGCTCACAAGTTCCGCTCCCGCCGTCAGAGAGCCCCCAGCCACTTCACCGGAAGACGTGTGGAAACAGCGTTTACTAATTTTTCGTCGGCCGTAATCATTTCGCTTTTGGTGGCAACCGCCAGCGCGACGTACAAGCTGTCATAGAGGCTGCGATGAAAGCCGTTCGCAATGGCGAACGCCGTCACCAGCAGATCCTTGGAGGAAACCGTAGGAAAGTCCCGTTCGGCCATGTCGTGAATCGCAGACTGCGCTTCATCACGGGTCCATCTCCCCAGGCGGACCGCCTTCCATGCGACATTACCGAACTCTGCCCAGAAAATGTCCGGCACAACGAACCGAATTTCCTCTTGGGCATGACGCCGAAGCAGATCCACGGCCTCTGACACAAGATCCTCGTCCGCCGGTGGGAGCACCCACTTCACAGCCACAGAAGCATCCAGCACAACGGTGGTCACCGCTCCCGGTCCTCACGCACCATCTCTTCTGCCGAAGGAAATCGCTGGAGGGACGGTTTTGGGCTCTTGGCGTGAAGCTGTTCCACCTTCTTCAAGAACTGGTAGCGGCGCTCAAGTTCGGTAGCGGTTGGGATATTTTCCTCAAGTAGCTGAAGAATTTCCGCTGCGATCGATTTGCGGTGCAGACGCGCACGCCGCCGCAATGCCTCGTAGAGTTCGTCCGGCACGTTTTCTACATATAGCGTCGACATAGGTGAACCATAGAAATACTCTAGCATAAACCAAGGAGACGTTTCTTGACACTCCGTCAACCTGCCAATTATTCTAATGAATTGTCCCCTATGGGTTAGCTATAGCTGCGTTTGGCTAGCTCGAAAAGGGGATGTAAAGTGTTAGGGGCACGAGGGTTGTATGTTTATCGATATCCACGAGTTAGAGCTGCACCCCGTGGATTTCGCGGAGGATTTCGCTCCAGGGGTACTCGACCTAGGGGCGGACTATTCCCAGCGCACGCCGCTGAAGACCACAGGACGCGCTGAGTTGGTTCCAGAGCATCACGGCAAGCATGATCGACTGCTGGATATCCGTGTGCATGGGGATTTTTCCACGACCCTTGAGGTGGCCTGTGCGCGTTGCCTAGAGCCGGTGGTCACGGACGTTCGCAACAGCTATGATTTGCTTTACCGGCCCGAAGGATCGGATTCGGATAAGGAAGAGCTCAGCGTAACGGCGGCGGAAGCCGAAATCAGCTATTATCCGGGCAAAGGCTTGGAACTGGCGGATGTGCTGCTGGAGCAGGTTCTGCTGGCGGTTCCGCTAAAGATTTTGTGCCGGCCAGATTGTAAAGGACTGTGCCCGTCCTGCGGGCGCAACCGGAATTTGGAACCGTGCGATTGCGCACAGAAGAACGAAGACCCCCGCTGGGCGGGGTTGCAAGAGATTCGTAAGCAACTTAAGATTTGAGGCTGCCTTAGCAGCCGGGAAGAACGAGATTCATCATGCCTAATCCAAAACGCCGTCATTCACAAAAACGCACCAGCACACGTCGGGCGCACGATTTCCTGAGCAAGCCTTCATTATCGGATTGTCCGAACTGCCACGAAAAAAAGGCTCCCCACCGCGTCTGCGCCAAGTGTGGCTTTTACAAAGGCCGCGAAGTCTCGACCGTCAAAGAAGCCAAGTAAACCCTTCTCCCGAAACGCATGGCGAGCAGCATAGCCCCGAGCAGCATAGCTGGGTGCACCATAGCCCTCGACGCAATGGGTGCCGACAAGGCGCCGAAACCTGAAATTGAAGGCGCCCTGCAAGCGGCGCGTCAGTTCGGGGTGCGGGTGCTGCTCGTGGGACGCGAGGAAATCATTCGCGCCGAGCTCTCGCGCCATGCTCACAGCGACCTTCCCATCGAGATTATCCACGCCAGCGAACAGATCACCATGCAAGACAAGGCGGCGCTGGCGGTGCGCGCCAAGCGGGATTCTTCCATGCGTGTGGGTCTGCGCCTGGTCCGCGAGGGCCGCGCGGCTGGATTCGTAACCGCGGGCAACACGGGCGCGGCGATGGCTACCGCGAAGATGGTGTTGGGCGCGCTGCCCCGGGTGGATCGGCCGGCGCTGGCGGCGGTGTTCCCGAATGCTGTTGGAACCGCCTCGATCATGCTTGACGTGGGCGCGAATGTGGACTGCAAGCCGGAGAACCTGGAGCAGTTCGCCGTGATGGGCGAGATTTATTTTCGTAGCATTTTTGGAACAAATAGGCCACGAGTGGGCTTGCTCTCCATTGGCGAAGAAGAGAGTAAGGGGAATGAGCTGACGCGGGCGTCTTTCCAGCTGCTGAAGCAACTCCCGCTGAACTTCGTGGGCAATGTGGAAGGCCGCGACCTCTATGGTGGTCAAGTGGACGTAATTGTAGCGGACGGATTCGTGGGCAACGTCGCGCTGAAGATTTCCGAAGGCGTGGTCAATCTGGTGCGCTTCACGCTCAAAGAATCGCTCAAGACAACCATTACGAGACAAGTCGGATATCTGCTTTCGCGCAGCGCGTTTGCTGATTTCAAAAAGCGCCTCGACTATTCAGAATCCGGTGGCGCTCCGCTGTTGGGGTTGAAGGGTGTGTGCATCGTCAGCCACGGTTCTTCGAACGCAAATGCGATTAAGAATGCCATTCGCGTAGCGTCAGAAGTGGCGTCGGGCAACATCAACCAGCATATTGAAGCGGGCTTGGCTGCGATTCCAAGACGTAGCTCAGGAACCAAAGTTGCGGTGGTGCCTGAAATCGCCGCCGCGCATTCGGTCGAATAACTACCAAGTCTCTATGACGACTTCTTTAGCATTTCTTTTTCCCGGACAGGGATCGCAAGCCGTAGGCATGGGCAAGGAGCTCGCGGACAAATATCCGATTGCACGGCAAACGTTCGAAGAAGCGGACGCCGCGCTGGGAATGTCACTTTCACGCTTGTGTTTTGAAGGGCCCGAGGAGGAATTGCGGCAGACCGAGATTACGCAGCCGTCGATCCTGACGGTCTCGGTCGCCACTTGGCGCGTTCTGGCGGAACAGGGAGTGAAGCCCGCATGGGTGGCCGGACATAGCCTGGGCGAGTATTCCGCCCACGTTGCGGCGGGGACACTGAACTTTGCCGACGCAGTACGCACCGTGCGTAACCGCGGACGATATATGCAGGAGGCGGTGCCCACAGGCGTGGGGGCGATGGCCGCGATTATCGGCATGGACGCGGAGAAAGTGCGGCAAATTTGTGTGCAGGCGGCGCAGGAAGAAGTTTGCGAACCTGCGAACATGAACTCACCGGAGCAGGTCGTCATTTCCGGCAACAAAGCCGCCGTTGATCGAGCCGTAACGCTAGCTACCGAACAGGGCGCGAAGAAAGCCGTACTTCTGCCGGTGAGCGCTCCTTTCCATTGCTCACTGATGCGGCCGGCGCAGGAACGTCTGGCTCAAGACCTGCAAACATTGCCCTTGAAGAGCCCGGCAGTCCCGGTGATGTGCAATGTGGATGCCGCAGCGGTAGAAACTGCGGATGCCAGCCGCGATGCGTTGATTCGCCAGGTGACGGGCGCCGTGCGCTGGGATGAATGCGTACGCGGGCTGATCGCGAAGGGCGTCGAGACATTCGTCGAGGTAGGTCCGGGTAAAGTGCTATGGGGATTGATGCGGCAGATTGATCGAACGAAAACGAGCTGGCAAACGTCCGACGATGCGGCGTTGCAGAAGACGCTGCAAGGGCTTAAGTAAAGAGCACTGCTTGAGGTTCGGAGTCCTCGATACGCCTAGTTCGAAAACAAGCTTTCAGTCTCCAACCCGAAGAACCTGTCCTTCTTGTATCAGAAGTATTTGCCTGACGCATTCTTTGACCAAAGGCAAGAGATCTACTAGTCGATTGGACTTGGCGCGGAGAATCAAAATTGCGATGCGGCGACCCGTCAGGTTTTGTTCGTATTCAATACCTTGTCGATTGTTAAAAAGACCTCAAATCCCCGACGTTCGGCAAGGGTGAGGAGTTCGCCATTCTTCTTGCCCGCAAGTCCAGCCTCTGGCACCGTCAGGGATTCATATTCAGTAAAACTATTCTTGAATTTCCTTGGAATGCACTCGTCAAACAAAATTTTCATCCTAGTTCGCCAACCAACAGCGACTTCGCGCGCTCAAGAACGGCGACGGCCGTTTCACGGGTAACAGTAGGAAAGTCATCCAAAAACTCAGTCAGGGTCTGCCCACCCTCCAGGTAGTCCAGAAGTGCTTGAAACGGAACCCGCGTGCCACGAAAGACGGGGGTTCCGCCAAGCACCTCGGGATCTTTTGCGATCACATCATTTACTGAACCCATTGTGCGATCTCTCCACGATTTCAGTCACACTGATTTTACTCCTGCGCTCTAGCAAGGCGGATAGCTCATCGTCTTATCAACCTTCTCGACCCACACACGGGCTGGCTCGAAGCGGTCATTTACGGTGACTTCCACCACGATTCCAGTTCCGCCGCCCCGGCACTCCCCCGAGGCGCGAATCTTGTGCGTCTTGATCAGACCCCATTCGCCGCCCAGTCCCCAATCTTTGTAGAACTCGTTGAAGGGATACTTCTTAAATTTCTCCGGGTGCTGCTGCCACTGGGCATCGTGCATCCAGATGCCATAGGCGGCCTCAAAGTTCTTTTGCTCAATCGACGCAAAAAACTTATTCGCAACCTGCTCTTCGGGCCAGTAGCGATACAGCCAAACGAGAAAACCGGTGACCAGCAAAAGCAAGATTCCAATACCGACCTTGATCTTGCGTCGGCGGGCGGGCGCTGGGTCGTAAACAGGGGCATCCATCAGTGTCATAGCACCTCCAGCATATACGGAACCCGTCGCGGGAAAAAGGTTCCCAAATGGCTTCGTCCGCGATTCGCCCGAACGCGCTAGAATCGGATCTTTCCTGCATGTAGAGATTGCAAGTGAGGGAGATCGCAAGCCGCCCATGTCAGCCGTAACGCGCGAACAATTTCGGCAGGCCATGGGAAGCTTCGCCACCGGCGTGACAGTCATCACGGTGGCGGAAAACGGCGGCGAGGTACATGGCATGACCGCCAACGCATTCTCCTCTGTGTCGCTGGACCCGCTGCTGGTGCTGGTATGCGTAGACCATCGCGCGCGCACCCACTCCCGCCTACAGGAAAAGAAAAGGTTTGGAATTAACGTGCTGGCGTCGGATCAGCGCGCCATTTCAGAGTTCTACGCGCGCTCGACCGAAATACACCAACGCGCCGAAGAGGCTGGTGCCAGCTTTGACCGTACCGCGCATGGGACGCCAATTCTACGCGGAGCGCTCGCTTACCTGGAGTGCCATCTACGCCACGCTCAGGAGGCGGGCGACCACACCATCTTCATCGCCGAGGTGGAAGATGTGGTGACGCGACAGGGCGACCCGCTGCTGTATTTTCGAGGAAAGTACAACGCGCTGGGAGAAGAACTCTAGCTTTCGCGGCTGTAGCGGTTGCGCTTTTTCTCTTGGTGGCGTTCGATCCCCAACTGAATAAGCTGATCGATTAACTTCGGATACGATAGCCCCGACGCGGCCCACAGTTTGGGATACATGCTGATCGCGGTGAAGCCAGGCATGGTATTGATTTCGTTGACATAGAATTTCTTACTGGCTGGGTCCATTAGGAAATCGACGCGCGCTAGGCCAGAGCAATCCACCGCTTGAAAAGCCGTGATCGCCAATTTCTGGACCTGCTTGACCTGCGTCCGCGTGAGCTTGGCGGGAATGATGAGCTGCGAGCCTTCATCCAGATATTTTGCGTCATAATCGTAAAATTCCGTAGCAGGAACAATTTCTCCGGCAATCGAGGCGGTGGGGTTGTCGTTGCCCAGCACCGAACACTCAATCTCGCGCGCCTTGCGCTTCTTGCCACCTACGCCCTGCTCGATGACGATCTTACGGTCATAGCGTCCTGCCTCTTCCATCGCCGGAGCCAGTTCAGCGCGGTTGCGAACTTTGGAAATGCCGACGGAAGACCCCAGGTTCGCGGGCTTTACGAAAACTGGATACTTCAACTTGCTTTCGATCAGGCGCCGAGCCTTAGCCGGCGCGGATTCCCAATCGGCGCGCAAAATCGTGACATGCTTCACCTGAGGCAGCCCCGCCGCGCGAAACAACTCCTTCATGATGTGCTTGTCCATGCCGCAAGCGGAACCAAGCACGCCCGCACCCACGTAAGCAATGTCCGCAAGTTCTAACAGCCCCTGAATCGTGCCGTCTTCTCCGAACGTACCGTGCAGAACGGGAAAGATCACATCCACCTGAATGCTGCGGTCCGTCCAGCGTCGTGACATTTCCGTGGCACCCGTCTGAAACGGAACCATGGACGCAGGCGAACTCTGCGCTGGAACCGGTGGAATGACAATCGCTGAACCCTGCGCCAAAACAGCGGCTGACGAGGTAGTCTCCGGGTCGCCCGCGCGCAACGGACGCGCTTGCTGCTTTCCCTGAAGTAAGGCCTCAGCGTTCCCAGCGGTGACCCAAATGCCATCCTTGGTGATGCCAATGGACACGACTTCATATTTGCTTTTGTCGATGGCGTTGAGAACGGAGGCGGCCGAGAGCAGGGAAACTTCATGCTCGCCGGAGCGGCCACCAAAGAGCACCCCTACACGCAGTTTCTTCACAGAATTTTCTTTCCAAAAGCGGAAGCGGTCAGTTCCACAGCCAACTCCGCCGTGCGGTTCTTCTCATCCAATACCGGATTGATTTCCACAATCTCAAAACTCAACATGCCGCCTCGATCAGCGATGATTTCCATCGCCAGGTGCGCCTCGCGGTACGTAGCGCCGCCACGCACCGGCGTACCCACGCCCGGAGCATCTTCGGGATCCACCCAGTCCATATCCAGCGACACGTGGTAACCGGCAGTGCCTTTGCTCACGATCCACAAAGCCTCTTCCATCAGCGAACGAATTCCCCGCTCATCAATATCGCGCATGGTGAAAACATGAATGCCCGCGCGAAGAATGTTGGCTCGCTCGGCAGCGTCGATATCACGCACGCCGAAGAGCACACAGTTTTCCGGCTTCACTTTGGGCGAGAACCCGAAGATATTGCCCAACTCCGATGGCCCCAAGCCCAGCAGCGCCGCCAGTGGCATGCCGTGGACGTTGCCGCTCGGAGAGGTGTCGGGGGTATTGATGTCGCTATGGGCGTCGATCCAGAGCAGACCAACCGTCTTGTTCTCACGACGGTAGAATTCAGCCACACCTGAGACCGATCCAGCAGCAACCGAGTGGTCGCCGCCCAGGATTAGCGGAATCTTGCCCGCTTCGAGTGCTTTGACGACCAGCTCCGCGCTCTTCGCGCAGGTAGCCGTGATCTCTTTCAAATATTTTGCGGCTGGATCGCCCTCTTGCTTCAGTTCGGCCATGGCTACCGCAACGTTCCCGCCATCTTCCACAACGTGGCCCAGGCCTTCCAGTCGCGCTTCCAAACCCGCTACGCGGACTGCGGAAGGCCCCATGTCAACACCGCGGCGGGATTGCCCGAGATCGAGCGGTACACCAATCACCTGAATTTTCTTCGGACCAATCGAAGCGGGGAGTTCTCTGGTTGTCGCCATAGGCTTGCTCATTAACTTTTTAGATATCTAGGGGTACAAACGGTGCAACATACGTGGAAACGGAATGGTCTCGCGGACGTGTTCCAAACCGCAAACCCACGCCACCACGCGCTCAATGCCCATACCGAACCCGCCATGCGGCACGCTGCCGTATTTGCGCAAGTCAAGATACCACTTGAAAGCTTCTTCGGGCAGGCCATGCTCATGAATGCGTTGCAACATTAACTCGTAAGACGACATACGCTGCGACCCTCCGATAATCTCTCCGTAGCCTTCCGGCGCGAGCACATCCACGCAGAGCGCGGCTTTTGGATTGTCGGGATCGGGTTCCATGTAAAAAGCCTTCACTTTGGCGGGATAACGATGCACCATCACGGGCCGGTCAAATCTCTGCGCCAGATAGGTTTCATCCGGCGAACCAAGGTCACCGCCCCACTCGAATTTATGTTCGAGAGCGCCTTGCGCGTGGCCTTCCTGGAGCATCTGCACGGCTTCATCGTAGGTGATGCGCGGGAAGGGAGCTTCCACTTTTTCCAGCTTGGTAACATCGCGGCCAATCACCGCCAAGTCGGGGCGGCGGCGCTCCAGACAGCGCTTCACCACGAAACTGACCAGGTTCTCGGCGAGATCCATCAGATCGTCCAACGTG
Source organism: Acidobacteriaceae bacterium (assembly GCA_043746935.1). Classification (GTDB taxonomy): domain Bacteria; phylum Acidobacteriota; class Terriglobia; order Terriglobales; family Acidobacteriaceae; genus JANXUC01. The sequence continues at coordinate 9,224 of JAYTQD010000120.1, forward strand.
GCGTAAGCAACTTCCGGCTCCACCATCCAAAATTCCGTCAGATGACGGCGAGTTTTTGATTTCTCAGCCCGGAACGTCGGCCCAAACGAATACACCTTGCCCAGCGCCATCGCCGTGGCTTCAATGTAAAGCTGGCCTGATTGCGTAAGGTAGGCCTGCTCGTCAAAGTAATCGACGGGGAAGAGCGTACTTGTGCCTTCGCACGCGGCGGGCGTGATAATCGGAGGATCGGTCAGCGTAAACCCGCGCTCGTCAAAGAAATCGCGCACCGCCTTCACAATCTCCGCCCGTACCCGCAGAATCGATGCCTGCCGCGGCGAACGCACCCATAAATGCCGGTGCTCCATCAAAAACTCGACGCCGTGCTCCTTGGGCGTAATCGGATATGGATCGGACTCGGAAACGCGCTGCACCACCTGCACCTGCGTCACATCCAGTTCAAAACCGCCCGGAGCGCGCTTGTCGGCACGTACCTTGCCTTCCACGATCACACTGGATTCCTGCGTCAGTCCCTTCACCGTATCGAAGACTTCCGGTGGAACAGCGTTCTTCGCCAATACTCCCTGGATTGTGCCTGAACCGTCGCGGAAAATAGGGAACAGGAGCTTACCGCTCTCCCGCAGGTTATACAGCCAACCGCGCAGCGTGACGCTCTGCCCGTCGTGCTTGCCAATCTCGGAAATTGTTGTGATGGGTGCTTGCATAGGAGTTGTTGAGGTGGTTTCTAGAGTTTTTCCAGCTTCTTGTAAGCGGCCGCCATATCAGCGGAGATGTCTTTTTTCTGGTCTTCGGCTTCGATCTCCAGCACCAGCGCCAGGTCGTCGGGCGCCGAACGCAACAGAGTCATCGTTTCCCCCCAGTCGATGGTTCCCTTCCCAGGCCACAGGTGCGAATCACGGTCTTTGCCGTTGTCGTGTACATGGGCGGAGGCAATATGTTCTTTCACCGTTTCGAACGCTTGCGCCACGCCACCCATCAAATGAGCGTGGCCAAGATCGAAGCAAATTCCTACATCTTCAAAATGCGCCGCCCGGATAAACTCCACCAGCTTTTCCGGCGTGGAGAATTCGTTGGGAATGTTCTCCAGCAAAATGCTGACGCCCAACGGCTTGGCGAAAGCGCGAAGGTGCTCGATGGAAGTCATCGCGGCGTCGTTCTTTTTCTCGTCGAATTCCTCATCCGCAACCCCAATGTGCTGAATCAGGAAGCGGAACGGAATCTGCTCGGCCACTTCAATCGCTCGCTTGATTTCATCCATGGCCTCAATGCCCCGCCCGCGATCATTGGAGGCGATATTCACCGGAGGCCCACCCGCGCGCCCGGAATCGTAATCCGCATACTGCGGCGCGTGTAGGGAAAATAGCTCGGCTGTACCGTCGCGAAACCAGTCCCCGATTTCGCGAACATGCTGTTTGCGATTGGCGTAGTCGAAGTGGTGCCGCGCGGCATGGATCTCAATCGCCTGCGCGCCGCCCCGCACCAACTGATCCAGCAGACCCGGGTGCAACCGCTCTTTCACAAAAGGGTAGGTGGAGACGCCACGCAGCATCAGAAACCGACCACTTTCCCGTAGTTTCGCAAGTCGACCGAACCGAGCTTAGGGCTGCTTTTCATGGGCGCAAATAACCTTCTGGGGTGCGTTGGCAAATACGTCGTGCTTGCGCCAAATACCCACACCACCGACCTTTGAGGCTAGCGTAGCCGGAGTAAGAGAGTCAAATCTTGAACGCCCAACATCTGCGCAGTGTCGTTTCGTCTTCCCCTGGACACAGCCTATTCCGGCAATCCAATACGTCGCAGCAATTCTTGGAAACGGGGATCGGTACGCAGGGGATCAAACAAGGGATCCACTTTCACAAACACAATACCCGAGTCGCGCAGCGCATACGCCTTTTCGAGCGAGGCAAAAGCTTGATCTTTCTCTCCAAGCCCCGCCTCTATCACCGCAATATCCCGCCAGGAAACGTATCTCTGCAAGGAGCGCGCCTTGAGTTCGTCGAGCACCTTGCGAGCATCGGCGGTCCGGCCTGCCCGCGCGTAGACGTGTCCAAGCCCGCCCAGATAATCCGCAATCCTTCCCGAGAGCCTGGCCGCTTTCTCCATCTCGACCACGGCTTCCGGAAACATCTCCTTCCGCAAATAGGCCTTCCCAAGATACGAGTGCGCGTGAGCAAAATTAGGCTCGAGCGCCAGGGTTTTTCTCAGCTGTTCGATCGCCTCATCATTGCGGCCCGCCTCAAAGAGAATCTTCCCAATCCCCGCGCTAATGATCAGTGAATGCGGATCTAGCTCCCGCGCCCGCTCACTCTCCGCCAAAGCTTGCGCATGCCTCCCCATCTCCGATAAATACTCGGCATACCATTGATGGGCTGTGGGATAGTCTGGATTAAGCTCAATGGCGCGCTGGAACTCTTGCTCGGCGCCCGGCCAATCCCAATCGAAGTCAACCTTCACATCCGCCAGCGCGGTGTGCGCCTCGGCCAGCGTGTCTTCTTGTTGCAAAGCCCTTGCGGCCGCTTCGCGCGCCTTCGGAAAGGCCTCTTGACTTGCCGTCAGCCGATACTCGCCAAGCAAAACATAGCTATCGGCCAACCCGGCATAGGCGAGCGCGTAGTGCGGGTCTTTTTCGGTGGCTTGCTGAAAGTATTCGACCGCTTTGCGAAACCCTCTTCGCTCCTCTTATTCCAGTGGTAACGCCCTTCTAAATAAAGTTGATAGGCCTCAATGTTTTCGGTGGGCTGTTTGGCCAGAAGCACCTTCGTTTCGCCGGTCAAACGCAGTCGCAGCTTTTCAGAGATTTCCCGGGATATATCCTCTTGCACCGACAGGATGTCGGAAAGCTTGCGATTGTACTGTTCCCCCCAGATTTCCGTGCCGTCCGCTACGTTCATCAGCTCCGTGCTAATGGTCAACGTCTCGCCGCGCTGCAAAACTCTTCCGGTCAGTACCGCGCGAACATTCAGATCACGCCCAATTTTTTGCGGGTCCTGATTGCCGCTCTTGTAGCGGAAGACGGTACTCCGGGCCATCACCTTCAGCTTGGGGACTTGAGACAAACGCCCAATCAGGGTTTCGGTGATCCCGTCGCTAAGGTATTCCGTATTCGGATCAGCACTCACGTTCACGAAGGGCAGCACAGCTAGCGAATCCAGCTCCGCGCCCCGCCCGGGCGGTAAAACGCGATAGCTCAAGATAGCGAGCGCCGCCACTAGAGCGGCAGCGCTAAGGACGATCCCCATTCTCGTACGCCACCACGACCGCTCCGGTGCTACATCCACTATGCCGCTGGCCGCGGACGTGAACCCAGAGGTGCGCGCGGAATTCGTATCGCGCTTCAACCGCTGCAAGTCGGTCAACAGATCCGTGGCGTTCTGGCAGCGTAGCTTGCGGTCTTTCTCCACCGCCTTGCCAATTACCACGTCCAGTTGAGGCGGCAAACTCGGGTTGATGCTCGCGGGTGGCGCCAACGGCTGATTGAGAATCGCATCAAAAACCAACCGCGCCGTGAGTCCCGTGAAAGCCTGCCGCGCCGTGGCCATCTCGTAGAGCACCACGCCGAAGGCAAACAGATCAGTACGGGCATCCAGTTCCTCTCCCCGGACTTGCTCCGGTGACATATAGGCAATCGTGCCAATCGCAGTGCCGGGATT
>JAYTQD010000121.1:0-1800 GCA_043746935.1 Acidobacteriaceae bacterium
CGCCCGCAACTGGAAATTGTCTTTTCGGGAAAAGCAGTTCATTTTGAGCGAGAACTCATCGCAGAGGGAAAGCACCGATACATCGAGGCGACCTACCTCCCGCACTTCGGGGTCGAAGGTCAGGTGTTGGGCTTTTACGGTTTTGCCTACGACACCACGGAGCGTCATCACGCGGAGAACGCGCTGCGGCAAAGCGAGGAAAGGTTGCGGCTGATAACGGACAACATCCCGGGACTGGTCTCTTACATCGACCGCGAGAAAAAATTCAGATTCGCCAACCACAGATACCGGGAGTGGTTGGGCATCGACCCCGCACGGCTTGAGGGGCGCACCTTGCGCGAAGTCTTTGGCGTCGACGCCTATCAATCAATCGAGCCGCATATTATTGCCGCCTTGGCGGGCGAAACCGTGATCTATGAGCGCGAGATGATTGGAGCAGACCGTCGACGCCACGTCGAAGTCACGGCCGTTCCCCACAGGGATGACCGGGGCTCCGTTCAAGGGCTTTATGTCTTGATCAGCGACATCAGCGCGCGCAAGGACATAGAACTTGCCCGGGAGCGCAGTCAGAAATTCCTCGAGGGCGTCATCAACGCGATTCCCCAATCCGTGTATGTTAAGGACAAGCAGCATAGATGGATGCTGTTCAACCAGGCATTCTGTGACGCAATGGGCCAGAGCCGGGAACGGCTTCTCGGCAGCACCGATGCCGATTTCCTTCCTGCGAAGATCGCTTCGGAAAACTGGATCGAGGACGACCGGGCGCTGTTATCCGGCGAACCAGTGGTGGAGGAGGTCGCGCTGCCCTTCCCGAACGGCGAAACACGTTGGCTGCTCAAGAGCAAGAGGAGGGTAATCTCTCCAGAGGGCGAGGCTTACGTGGTGGGCATATCCACGAATGTTACGACGTTAAAGCGCACTCAGGATGAGTTGCGGGAGGCGAACGATTTCCTGGACTCGGTAGTCGAGAATATTCCCCACATCGTCCTGGTGAAGGACGCCCGCGACCTTAGTTACCTGCGGTTCAACAAGGCGGGCGAGGACATCACCGGCTTTTCGAAAGAGGAAGTGGTCGGCAAGACAGACTATGATCTTTTCCCCGAGCAGGAGGCGGACAGTTATACGTCGATGGATCGGGAGGTGTTGCTGGGCGGGAAGTTGGTGGAGATACCCGAAGAAACCGTGCACACCAGAAACAAGGAAGTTCGACTGTTGCTCACAAGGAAGCTGCCCGTTTTCGACGGGCAAGGAATACCGCGTTATCTGCTGGGCATTTCCGAGGACATCACCGAACGCAAGCGAGCCGAGGAGGCGATCAAGGCGTCCTTGCGGGAAAAGGAAGTGTTGCTGAAGGAAGTCTATCATCGCGTGAAGAACAACATGCAGATCATCTCGAGCCTGCTTCAGCTTCAGTCGGGATACTTCGAAGGCGGCGAAGTACAACGGGTTTTCGAAGAAAGCCAGATGCGCATCAAGTCCATGGCCCTGGTGCATGAAAAGTTGTATCAGACGCACGATCTGGCGCGCGTCGACTTCGATGAATACGTTCGCGAGTTGGTAGCCATGCTGATGAGTTCGTTCGGGGCGCGGGGGGGGCGGGCGGGCATAGAAGTCCACGCCGAAGGCATGGCGCTTGATATCGATCGGGCGATCCCGGTCGGATTGATTTTAAACGAGCTCATTTCGAACAGTATCAAACACGCGTTCCCGAATGGCCGGACCGGCGTAGTCCGGGTGGCATTGAGCAAGACAGGGGACCGGATCAGCCTCACGGTGCGCGACAACGGGGTGGGATTGCCA
>JAYTQD010000122.1:0-4848 GCA_043746935.1 Acidobacteriaceae bacterium
CATCATCGTGCCCATCGAGGCCAGCGCGGGCCGCGATACAGGCGGCGAACACGCCCTCATCCAGATTTCCAACGACACCGGCGGCAAGTACTATTACGCCACGTCACTCCCGCAACTCGACGATGCTTTTCGCAAGATTAGCGACGAGCTCCGCACGCAATACCTGTTGGCCTACTACCCAACCAAGCGCTTCACCGATTCGAATTTTCGGCGGGTGGAGATCAAGCTTGCCAGCCCCGCTGCCGCCGGCTATCACGCCCGCCATCGAGCCGGGTACTTTACGAGTTCCGGGCATTTCTGACAGTGTTCGTGTGGCGCGGGCGGCCCGCGTGGTCTAGTACCGTGACCGTATGATTCTTGCTGCGTGGGCAGGCGAGGGCGCCTGCCTCTTCGTGGCTATTGCCCGATTTAGGCTGTAAACATCATGCGGTCACGGTACTAGAAGTTTGTCGATCCAGAGCTGTAGCCACCATTCTGATCCGCCAATTGCATTGCGTGCAGTTTCCTTATCCGCTTTGCAACCAGTACAATCAGAGGTCAATAATTTTCCAGCGAGAGCGGGTTGCAGCCTGCATCTAAGTGATTTCGGTGTTCGCTACGCCGAGAAGATTGCCTGTTCTGGCCAAGCCAGTGTTGTCCCAACTGAAAACGTGAGGTTTTGCAATGTTTCGAGGTCTGCAATCGTTCGGTCTGCGCCGGTTTGCTGTCTCTTTTGCCCTGATCGCTTTGCTGTCCATCTCCCTCCAGGCACAGGTTTCCAATGCCACCGGAAACATCCAGGGCACAATCACGGACCCCACCGGTGCGGTTGTACCTGAGGCCAAGGTGACGATCCTGAATAAGGCCACGGGCCGCACCATCGATAGCGCCACGACATCCTCCGGCGTTTATACGTCGGGGTCGCTGGTCCCGGGAATCTACACGGTTCGGGTCGAGGTCTCCGGTTTCCAGGCGGTAGAGCTTACGGCGACGGTACAGGTAGGCGTTACTACGGGCGGGAACATCAAGCTGCAAGTCGGATCGTCCAGTCAGACCGTTGAAGTGAAGGGCGAGGAAATTCGCGTTAACACCGAACAAGCCACGGTGCAGGGAGTCGTCACGCGCGATCAGATTGAAACGCTTCCGATCAACGGGCGCAATTTTCTGGACCTAGCGCAGCTGGAGCCGGGTGTGCAGATTCAGGATGGGGGTGGATTCGATCCCACTAAGAACGGTTTCTCATCAATCTCCTTCGGCGGACGTTTCGGTCGTACCGCCCGCATTGAGGTCGACGGCGTCGATATCAGCGATGAGACCGTCGGCACCACCACGCAAAATATCCCCGCAGGCGCGATTGAAGAATTTCAGATCGGACAGTCTTCTCTGGATCTCAGCTCCGAGCTGACTTCGTCGGGGTCAGTGAACGTAGCCACGCGTTCGGGCACCAACCATTTGCACGGCCAGGGCTACTACGATTTCCGCGACCACCGTTTTGCCGCGGGCGGTGACAAGGCGCCATTTCAACGCCACCAGTTTGGCGGCAATCTCGGCGGCGCATTGGTTAAGGACAAAGTATTTTTCTTTTTGGCTGGCGAACGCGTCAAGCAAGATCTTTCCACTCCGGGCCTGTTGTTTGATTCGCTGGGGTCGACCTATAGCTCCCCATTTCGCGACACGCAGCTTTTTGGCAAGCTCGATTGGCAAATCAAGCCGAGCAACTACAAGTTTTTCTATCGCTTTTCTTATGAACAAAACCGCGATGTTGCGTCCATCATTCCCACGTCGTATCAGATATTCGCCAACAACAGCCATACGCCCGTGCATGCGCTGGGCCTCGATTTCAATACCGGCGTTTACACGCATAGCATTCGCGTAAGTTATATGAAGTTTCGCAATGGCATCAGCGATGCGACCAAGGGTAGCAGCGTCTTCAATCCTGCGCCGCAGTTGGAACTGGCCATTGGGATTGATCAATTCTGTCTTTCTCCGGGGCTCGATGTCTTCTGCTCAGGCCCCAGCTTTCTGGCTCCGCAGACGACGTTCCAATCCAACAAACAATTCAAATACGACGGCAGCAGAGTCTTTCGCGGACATATATTCCGCTTTGGCGGCGGATTCAATCACATTCAAGGCGGGGGCACGGCGAACTTTTTGGGACTCGCCCCAGCGGTGAGCTCGCTCGCCGTACAGGGCCAGAAGGATCCTTTGAGCTATACGGCCGATACCGTAGTGCTGGGCAATGGGCAGGGATTTGGTAGCGACATCAAGGCCTTCGGGCTTCCTGGGGGCGGCCTCGGGCCGGACAACCGAATTTCACTCTACTTTGGCGACACTTGGAAATTCCGGCCCAACCTTACCATTACCGGAGGCATACGCTACCAACGCGACACGGGACGCACGGACAGCGATCTCGGTCCCATCCCTTGTTCTCAACTGGACCCAACTCTTGCCGCCAACCTTGTGGCCGGTGGGACGCCTTGTACGAAGAATATTTTGGAGCTATTCGGCGCGGGATTGGGCGCGCGAGTTCGTCAGCCGAATACGAATTTTGGCCCGCAGTTGGGCATCACTTGGGATCCGTTCAAGGACGGCAAGACGGTGATTCGCGCCGGCGCCGGAATCTATTATGAAAACTCAATTTGGAACAATATTTTGTATGACCGTCCGGCTCGTTTGCAGAAAGGTTTGTTCAACGGGTCGCAAACGGCATGCTCCGGCGGCGTAGCGCAGTCCTTTACACTTCCTGACGGCACACTGATTAATCCCACGTTCTGCAAACAGCCCATCGGAACGGTTGCAAATCAAATCGCTGCGCTCCAGCAGCAGTACCAAGCAGCAACCGTCGCGGCAGGGCCAGCCGTCAATAGCGGTTTCATTGGCAATACGCTGAGCGCGGGACTGAATGTGAATGGCACGGAGATGTTTGCTCCGGCCTACAAGACTCCCCGCTCACTTCAAATCAATGTCGGAATTCAACGCCAATTCGGCGCGAATAGCGTCTTGACCGTGGACTATTTGCGCAATGTGAGCACGCATACACTGCTGGGTATTGACGTGAACCACGTTGGCGATAAGAATTTCTTGAATGTCCCAAACGCGCTGGCCGCTATCAACGCAACAGGCGCGGCGTTTGGTTGCGCCCCGGCGGCAGCGGCGGGATCTGCGTCACAGGCCGTGGTGAATTGCGTGATTGCCGCCCAGCCTGCGGTGGATATAACGGCTTTCGCTGCCAACGGCCTTGATTCCGGGACATCCCAGTGCGTTGGCGCCCCGTGCCCAACTGCGGCCTTTGCTGGCATCAACCCAAACTTGGGTGTGAACGAAATGCAGTTTCCCATCGGGTATTCCAAATACACCGGCCTTCAGATGTCGTTTAAGCAAAACGTGGCCCACCCTTTCCGTGGCATTCAGCGCATGAATCTAGAGGTTTCTTACGCTTGGTCCAAATACATTGCCTCGGCGAAGGATGGGGACTTCATCAATCCCGCCGTGGATAACGCTCATCCCCTGCAATCGATTGGACCCAACGGGCTGGATCGTCGCCACCAGATTTCTTTCGGTGGAACGGCGGAGTTGCCCTGGCATTTTCGTTTGGGAATTGTCTCGCACTTCTACAGTCCTCTTCCCCTCGATCTCACGGTTCCTTCCTCGGGCAATATCGGCGGCATTTTTACGACCGACCTGACCGGCGATGGAACGGGGGACGGCAGTTCGGTGTATCCCGGCGGCGACCTCCTGTCCGGCACCAAACTGGGTGCGTTCGGTCGTACCATCTCCTCGATTGCCGCCCTCGACAAGGCCATCGGCGCTTACAACCTCAATCGTGCTGGATTTCCCACCCCTGCTGGCGGCGCTTTGATCGGCGCTGGATTAGTTACGCAAGATCAACTTGCTCTGTTGGGCGCCGTCGCGCCGCAAATCCAAAACACAAAATCCGGAGCCGTCACGCTGGGATGGCTCAGAGCCTTCGATCTTTCCTTGGCTTGGAGCTACAAGCCCATGGAATCCGTAACGATTGAGCCGAGTGTTTCTGTCTTCAACGTACTGAATCTGGCAAATTTCGATGGTCCCAACCAGCACTTAAACGGAACCCTCGATGGCATCAGCGGGAGCGTGAACGGGTTTGGTGGGCATGTAGGGGATCGCCTCGGTCTCGGTACTGGAGTTTTTGCCTTCGGCGCGCCGCGCGCTATCGAGTTTGGTCTGAAGGTGACTTTCTAAAATGTGAGGCGCGGGTGTCTCGCCCGCGTCCCGCGAGAAACCCTCAGCCTGTACAATATACTCATGCCCCCCCGCATGGATTCTTCCAACAACCGTCCCCACAAGGGAAAAATTGTCCCCGCCGAAGATACGTTTGAAGAGGCTTCGTACCTCAAGCTGCTCGGCGAAAAGCAAAAGCCCGTAAGCGTAAAGCTGACCGATGGCGAGGTCGTGTACGGCTGGGTTGAGTACTACGACCGCAACATGATCCGGCTCACCCGCGAAGGCGCGCCCAATCTCTTTATCTACAAACACGAAATCATGTACATCCAAGAAGAAGGCCAGCGCCGCGGCTAGGACTTTTCTCCCATTGAGTTCACCCACACCTACGGATGCATTCGAATTTGTTCCTGCTGTGTCCGCTATTGCGCGCGAGGCTGGCGCGTTGTTGATGGACTATTTCCGCCGTCGCGTGAAGATCGAATATAAAGGCGAGGCCGATCTTGTTACCGAAGCGGACCGTAATGCGGAAGCACTCATCATTCGTCGTGTGCGCGAGCAGTTTCCCACGCATAGCATTCTGGGGGAAGAAAGCGGCAGTCTGGCGGCGACCACTGCTTCTAGTATGGGCTATCGCTGGTATGTGGATCCACTTGATGGCACGACAAA
>JAYTQD010000123.1:0-4845 GCA_043746935.1 Acidobacteriaceae bacterium
GCCTTTCGACCGCTATTATAGCGAGTAGAGCGCTACTCATGACGCCTCCGACCATTCCAGCAAAAGGCCAACGCATCGTCCTCTACGACGGACTGTGCGGCATGTGCGACGGCGTCGTTCAATTTCTGTTGCGCCATGATAAAAGAGACGCCTTCCGATACGCGCCCCAGCAGGGCAGATGCGCGCAAGAGATCCTAACTCGGCACGCTCTGGACCCCGCTACGATAGAAACGATCTGCGTGATCGAGAACTACAATTCTCCCATCGAGCAGGTTTTCACCAAGTCCGACGCTACGCTGCGCATCGCCGAAGGCCTCGGTGGAATCTGGACGCTGGCATTCGCTGCTCGCCTGCTGCCGCGCTCTCTCCGCGACGCTTGCTATGACCAGATTGCCCGCAATCGCTATCGGATCTTCGGCAAACGAACCGAATGCCGCCTCCCCGCCCCCGAAGACCAGCGCAAATTCCTACCTTGAACAGACGATAGGGCGCGGACGCGCTCGCCCGTGCAGGTGAGGAAGTAGAATAGAAACGCAACAAATTTTCCGACAAACAACTCGCTTGAGCACAACTCTCAAAACGATTGCCATCCTCGGCGGTGGCCCCGCTGGAGCCCGCGCCGGAGAGCTGCTGGCCCGCGCCGGCCACAGCATACGCATCTTCGAGGAAAAACTGGAATGGGAAAAGCCCTGTGGCGGGGGAGTCACCAACAAAGCCCTGACTGAGTACCCGTTCCTAACCGAAGCCGTCGTTGAACGAAACTGGATTGATACCTGCGAATTGGTCAGCCCCGGCGGCCGCCGCATTTCCCTGAAGCTTGATCGCTCGATCGCCATCTTTTCACGACGCATCCTCAACAACCTGCTCCGGGACCGCGCCCGAAGCGCAGGCGCTGCAATCGTGCATCAACGTGTCACCGCCATCTCCGGCGAAACTGGCGCGTGGCAACTCACCACCCGCGAAGGCCCGCAATCCGCCGACTACCTGATTTTCGCCACCGGCGCGCGCAATCCGTTTCGCGCCCAATTCGCCGAGCCCTGGCGGCCCGGTGACCTTATGACCGCCATCGGTTACTACATCCCAGGATCGAGTCGCGTGGCCACGGTGCGCTTCCTGCCAAATTTCGAAGGCTATTTCTGGCTCTTCCCCCGCGCGGATCACTATTCCGCCGGCATCTGCGGCAAGCTGGAATCGCAAACCACGGCGGACTTGCGAAAACTCCTCGAAAAACTCATCCGGGAAGAAGGCTTGGACTACCAGAATTCAACATTTTACGCTCATGTTCTGCCGAATCTCAGCGGGACGTCGTTCCAAAACGCAACATTTTCCGGGGATGGCTGGGCTATGCTCGGCGATGCCGCCGGTTTTGTCGATCCGGTCACAGGTGAGGGTCTCCACTACGCTCTGCGCTCCGCCGATTTGCTGGCAGAAGCGCTCATCGAGAATCGTCCCGAGCATTACGCCGCGTCCGTGCGTACCGATTTTCAGCCCGAACTCATCACCGCCGCCAGCTACGCGAACCGCTTCTACCACGGCTCATTCTGTGGCGGCGCTCTCCTGGACAGGATGATCCAGATGGCCGCCTATAGCGAAGAAATGCGCGCCATCTTACGCGATTTGTTTTCCGGATCGCAGGGCTACTTGGACCTGCGCCAGCGCGTTGGCGGCAGTCTGCCCACCATCCTCAAGCAATGCGGCGCTAATCTCTTGTGGGGGAATGGCGACGCGGAAATCTCCGCATCGACCATCCAGTTCTAAATTCAGACTTACTTCACGTCCACCAACGAAACCTCAGTGTAGTTTCCGCTCGTATCCTCAACGATCAACTCGGTCCCCACTTGTCCGGCGGCAAACGCAATCGCCGACCCGCCCGCAAGATTCCCTTGCGCGCCGGCTTGCGCGAACACAACTTCCCAGCTTCCCGCTGTGTTCGTAGAATAGCTTGACGCCACCGTGGGCGGAAATGGAAGACCGCTGAACGTAGGCGATAAACCACTCAAAGTGGTCGTCGTGGACGGCTCCACATACACGTCCACACCACCGTTCAGACTGGGCGCAAGATTGACCGCCCGCACCTTGAACGATCCCGAAGTCGGCGCTGAGTTGTCATCCGTCAAGATCAACGGTGTATTTGTGTTGGTAATGAAGTCCTTGAAGATGTAGGTTGTGTTCCCGGAATTGATCGTCGGAGTTGTATCGATAAGGAACTGTAAGGTTGCCGGATCTTGAATCTGAATATGCCGCGCACCCGATGTCACCGGCAAATACGCTGTGACCGTGCCACCATTGGCCAGCCCTGTCGCCACTGAGGTGCCGTCGATCAGTACATTCACCGCCGTGATCGTTGAGCTCAAGGAAGCATTCACAAAACGAATCTTGGTGCTTGAGCTGCTGCTACTGCTGGAACTGCATCCCACCGTGACAACGATCAACGAAGTAAGAACGGTTGCGAGCAAAAACAAGTGGGAGAATTTTGAAACGCGCGGCATGGAGACTCCTGGAAAATTGAATTCTGGAGTATGGAGAGATGCGCGCAACAAAGCTTCGAGTTGCCACCTCTTCGTAAACGTCGCGTAAAAGCTGGTAAATATTTGTCAGGGTTTTGAGAAACACTAGCCAACCCCCCATCTGGCCGCGCATCTAAGGTTCAATTGGTATGAGATTTGTTGAGGAGGCCTGCTTCATGCTGAAAATTTCCCGTCTCGCCCTGCTTCTGCTCGCAATTGCGCCCGTACTCCACGCGCAGGCCATTCTGCCCAAGGCCAATGTGTTCGTGGGCTATTCGTATAATCACTTCAATCTGGCGCAGGGATTTGCTATTCAAAATTCCCCCAATTTCAATGGCTACACGGTTTCCGGTGAAGGACAGATTTTTCCGTTCCTCGGGATTGTGGGAGACATTAGCAGCTACTATGGGAACGGCACCGGGGCCGGACCTCTTTGCCCAAGTCCCTTATGCTCGGGCGGCTCGGTCAACTACAAAATTCATGAGCAAAATTACCTCTTCGGCCCTCGCGTATCGGTCTCGGTAGGACGCTTCACTCCGTTTGCCCATGGGTTGGTCGGCATCAGCCACACTTCTTCGAGCTCGGCTTCCGACACCTCCCTAGCGTCTGGATTTGGGGGAGGCCTCGATTGGAAACTGCGCGGCCCGCTGGCGTGGCGTACCCAGGTGGATTTCTTACACACAAGATTCTTTAGCGCTGGCCAGAACAATGCCAGGGTTTCGACCGGACTGGTGTTCCGTTTCTAAAACTTCATCCGCCGGCGATCGAGGGCACAATCAGGACTTGATCGCCTTCGCGGAACTGGTACGCGTCGCCGCCCAGAAAACGCACGTCCTCGTCGTTGATGTAAATGTTGATAAAGCGCCGCACTTGGCCGCTTTCATCGCGCAAGTGCTGCGTAATCGCCGGATGCTTGACTCCTAAATCTTCCAGCAATCCCGGCAAATTCGCGCCTTCGCACTCAATCTTCCCTGCCCCGTCGGTAAAACGCCGCAGCGCGCTCGGTATTTCCACTATTACTTTCATGATCAGATTCTCCGTCTTCCTGGCTCGAATGGGGTGCCCCGTCCTTGTCGCGTCAGCGACAGGGCGGGGATTTACCCCACCGCCACGTGCGCCTCTTCCAAACAAGCCTCAAACGCCGCCAGCTTCGGCTCAATCACCACATCGTCGAACGCCTCCCCAGACAGTGCGTCCAAAGTCTTCAACCCGTTGCCGGTAATGCACGCTACGGTCGTCTCGTCCGCGCGAATTTTGCCCTGCTCCATCAGCTTCTGCGTCACTGCCGTAGTCACGCCGCCAGCAGTCTCGGTAAAAATGCCTTCTGTCTCGGCGAGTAAGCGAATTCCGGCAATCGTCTCGGCGTCGGAAACATCCTCCGCCCAGCCGCCGCTATCGCGAATGCCGCGAATCGCGTAAAACCCATCCGCCGGATTCCCAATCGCCAGCGAGCGCACAATCGTCGAAGGCTTCTGCGGTTGGATCGTCTCTGCCCCAGCCTTCACCGCCGTCGAAATCGGCGAACACCCGGTAGCCTGCGCTCCAAAGAACTTGACCTGCTTCGGCTCGACCACACCCAGCGCGCACAACTCCGCAAACGCCTTCTGAATCTTGCCAATCAGCGACCCGCCCGCCATGGGCACGACGACGTTATCCGGCAGCCGCCATCCCAACTGCTCGGCAATTTCGTAGCCCACAGTCTTCGAACCCTCGGCGTAATACGGCCGCAGATTGACGTTCACGAATCCCCAAGGCAGCTTCTCCGCAATCTGCGAACACAACCGGTTGACCTGATCGTAGTTGCCTTTGATCTTGACCACATTCGCGCCATAGACGCGCGTGCCCAAAATCTTCGCCGGCTCCAAATCCTCTGGGATAAACACCCACGCCTTCAACCCTTCGCGTGCCGCCTGCGCCGCTACAGCATTCGCCAAGTTCCCAGTTGAGGAACATCCAATCGTCTCCAGCCCAAACCGCTTCGCCGCCGCTATTGCCGTCGACACAACGCGGTCTTTGAACGACAGCGTCGGAAAGCACACCGCGTCATTCTTCACGTACAAATGATCCAGCCCCAGCTTCGCGCCCAGCTTCCGCGCCGTCACCAAGGGCGTGAACCCCGTCGGCAGCGTGCTCTTGTAGCCCTCCGGCACGGGCAGCAGCTCGGAGTAGCGCCACATGTTGGTCGGGCGCTGGGCGATCTGCTCCGGCGTAAACGTCCGCCGCACGCGGTCGAGGTCGTACACCACCTCGACGGGTGAAAAACACTCTTCGCAGAACGACCGCGGCGCATTGGGAGAACGCTTGCCGCACTCGCGACAGCGCAACTCAAAGTGCAGAC
>JAYTQD010000124.1:0-4835 GCA_043746935.1 Acidobacteriaceae bacterium
TTCTGCGCGCCCGCTAGCGTGGCGATTAGTAGGAACGACATCAGGGCGGGGAGTTTCTTCTTGAAACTGCAATTCTTCAAACTGCATTCGAGGTTCTGCAAGCGGTGTCCTTCCTGGTGGTTGGCGAGTCTCAGTCTACACGTGGCGGGCGGCTCGGGAAGCGCTTGACAATCCCCGCCCCGGGTCGCAGGCTTACCTGTATAGCTTTTCAAACTTCTGGAGGAAACTGAGAATATGCGTACATTCGTACACAAAGTGTGCTTGGGTTTGCTTTTGGTAGCGCCGATCATGGCATTTTCGCAATCGGATGCGAAGGAAGACATTAAGAAAGCCGGAGCTGAAACCAAGGAAGCCGCCGAGGATGCTGGGCACGCGACCAAGAAGGCCGCCAAGAAGGCTGGTCACGCCGTCAAGAAGACGACGAAGAAGGTAACGCACAAGGCCGCGAAGGCGACTCGTAAAGGCGCCGAAAAGGTCGAAGACAAGACCGCGCAGTAGGTTAACAAATTTGGAACGTCAAGGGAAACGTGGAGTGCGCGTGCTTGGCGCCGCCGCGTTTCCCTGTAGTATTTTGCGAGTCTACGCCATTCCAACCTAGTCGGAAGCCGGAGAGTTCCATGATGAAGATTTCTGCTGGTCTACGGATTGCTTGTAAGGGAGTGCTTGTCTTGTGCGTGCTGGTCCCGGTGTGCGCGGCCCAAGCTGGGACAGATTCGACGAAATTGGATGGCGGCCAAGTGACGGCCATACGGAAGTACATTTCCTCGGCGTGGGACACTCTGACGCGGTCCATGACCGACTGCAAGACGGTAGTGGATCCGAAACTTCCTGACGCCTCCGTTCTGTATTTGCCAGCTGGTTTCAACGCGCCACCGGCGGTGCGGAAGTTGCAGCAGGATTGCAAAGTGCAAGTGAAGAGCCTGCCCAGGGTGATTCATGGACCGGGCGAAGTGGATACGAGTACGTTTACGCCGCATGGGGTGCTCTATCTGGAGAATCCTTATGTGGTGCCGGGCGGGCGCTTTAATGAGATGTATGGCTGGGACAGTTATTTCATCATTCGCGGCTTGGTGCGCGACGGGCGTACGGAGCTGGCGCGCGGGATGGTGGATAATTTTTTCTTTGAGATTGAGCATTACGGCACGTTCTTGAATGCGAACAGAACGTACTACCTGACGCGTTCGCAGCCACCGTTTCTGACGGGGATGATTATGGCGGTGTACGACGCGCAGAAAGCAGCAGGGAAGCCCGACAACGCATGGCTGGCGAAGGCCTACCAGTATGCCAGCAAAGATTACGCGATGTGGATGCGCGCGCCGCACTTGGCGGGAACGACGGGCCTTTCGCGGTATTACGATTTTGGCGATGGGCCTGCGCCCGAGAGCATCCAGGACGAGAGTGGGGAGCATCGGCAGGCCGTGGCGTATCTGGCGTCGCATCCGGAATTTGCCAGGCAGTACGTTGCGGAGCGCAAAGAGGGGGATGCTGGAGGGCCGCGCGATCCTAGTTACACCGTCGAGGTCTGCGATGCCGCGACGACGATGGCGCGTCCCGCGTGCGAACCGAAAACTACCGTACACCTGACCAGCGAGTTCTACAAAGGTGACCGGGCGATGCGGGAGTCGGGGTTTGATGTGTCGTTTCGTTTTGGACCTTACGGCGCGGGGACGCATCACTTTGCTCCGGTGTGTTTGAACAGCTTGTTGTACAAAACAGAAAAAGACCTAGAGACGATGGCCCGCCTTCTTGGCCACACCAAGGAAGCCCAGCAATGGCGCGAGAAGGCGGAGACGCGTGCCAGCATCATGCGAAAACTTTTCTGGGATGCGGCGCGGGGGCAGTTCTTCGATTACGACTTCGAGGCAGGGAAGCGTTCGGATTACGAGTACGACAGCACGTTCTATCCGCTGTGGACAGGCTGGGCGACGGCAGAAGAGGCGCGCGCGGTAGAGCAACATCTGAACGTTTTCGAGTTGGCGGGCGGGATCGTGATGAGCCGGCACGAAGTACATACGCAATGGGATTACCCGAATGGGTGGGCGCCGATGCAGTTGGTGGCCGTGGAAGGGCTGCGGAACTATAAGTTTGACGCCGATGCGGATCGGGTGTCGCGAAAGTTTTTATCGGCGGTGATGGAAAATTTCCAGCGTGATGGCACGATTCGCGAGAAGTACAACATGGTGACGCGGACGACGGAGTCGCAAGTTACGGCGGGATATCACATGAACGTGATTGGGTTTGGCTGGACGAATGGGGTGTTTTTGGTGCTGGCGGATGGGTTGAAGGAGTAGGGGAAATGGCTAGGTAAGAAGATGCAGACGGATTCAGGGCTTCCGCGCGTTGCTCTCGTTAGCAGATTGCAAAGCATTGGTGCCCTCGCGCAGACGAAAGCTGTGATCCACCTCTAGGTTCTGGAATTTCTGCACCAACTTCGAGGTGGGCCAGACGACTTCAATCTCGCTAATCTTCGTAGTCTTGCCCAAGCCAATGTGCTGCCTTAGCGGATTGCCGCCGAAGCTGGAGCCGTACCCGACGGTGCGGTAGATGTGGCGAGGGCCTTCGGGGGTTTGCACGGTGACTTGGATGCGCGCGCCGAAGGCGGAGCGGTTGGTCTTGACGCCCTCGAGTTCGAGCGTGATCCAGTGGTTGCCGTGTCCGGGATTTTTGTAAAGAACGCTGCTGTAGGTGTCGCCGGGGAGAGCGCCTCCCATTTCCTCGAAAATGTCTTCGTTGCCGGTGTTGAAGATGTCGCCGAAGGCGATGGCGTGGCCTTTTTGCAAGTGGCCGAAGCCGCCGGACGTGGTTACATCCTGAAAAAACTGTCCGTTGTTGTTTCGGAACATTCGATTGGGGAGCAGCGATTCGTAGTTGGGATCACCGGTGCCGAGGTAGACATCGAGCCAGCCATCATTGTCGAGATCGCCGAAATTTGCGCCCATGACCAGAATGGCGCGGTCGAGGCGCATTTGCTTGGTCGCGTCGGTGAACGTGCCGTCGTTGTTGTTGTGATAAAGACGCGGTGTTTCGGCTCTGTAGGGTAGGCCCATCTCAAACGCCGCGATGTCGTTGAAATCTTCCACGTAATATCCGGCAACGAATAAGTCGGGCCAGCCGTCGTTATCATAATCAAAAAACCAGGTTGCAAAACTGTGGATGGACTCGGCGACGCCGGCTTGTTTAGTTACATCGGTGAACTTCCAGTGCTCGGGGCCAGGATTCTTGGGATCGTTCTTTGGGGGATCAGCAGGGCCGTCGTTGCGGAACAGGCGATTGGGCTGGCCTTTGACGGAGACGTAAAGATCGGGACGGCCGTCGTTATTGAAATCTCCCCAGGCAACGCTTTTCACGAAACCCATGTCGGCCAGGCCATTTGCGGCGGCGACTTCTGTAAACGTGCCATCGTGATTGTTGTGAAAGAGCTGCGACGGATGGTTCTCCGTGATATTCGACTCGTGGCCGACGTAGAGGTCGAGCAAGCCATCGTTGTCGTAGTCCGCCCAAGCGGCGGTTTGCGTGGGGTGTAGCGAAAGCAATCCGACTTCTTCGGTAACGTCGTCGAAGGTTCCGTTGCCGTTGTTGCGAAGTAGCGACATGGGGTACTTGCCGTTTTGTCCCCACCAACCGCCGCGTAGAACGAGCAAGTCGGGGTGGCCGTCATTGTTATAGTCCGCGGCGATGATGTTGAGGCCCCCGATTTCTCCCGTGAGACCGGCTTCGGCGGTGCGCTCGGTGAACGTACCGTTGCCGTTGTTGTGGAAGAAGCGCAGTTGATCTAAAGGACCGGACGACGACACCATCAAGTCGAGTAGCCCGTCACCGTCAAAATCTTCCAGGGCTACGCCACCGGAGTGGTTGTTGATGAGAAGTCCGGTTTCGGGGGCGACGTCTAGAAAACGGCCGATGTCATATTCGGAGTCGAAGGTGCCCGGCGGAATGAGCCATTTGGCGGGCACTTCGGCGGGATAGTGGCCTAACGTCATATACGCGATGTTGAGGAGCCAGCGAGACTTTAAGTCCTTGGTGTCTGTTTCGAGGGCGGCGGTCAGTTCCCGAATGGCCCCTTCCATTCCTCGTTTCATCTGGTGAACGCCGGAACCCTTGATGGGGAAGATACAGGAATCCTGCCCGTGCATGTGGGCACAGTTCTCTTGTTCTCCCAGGCGCATGTAGGCAATGGCGAGTTGGTCGCGGATTCGCTTTTCGAAATCTGGAGTGAGCTGGATGCCTTGGTCCCGGCAAAGCTTACGCAGCGTTTCGAGTTGCTCGACGGCGGCAGCGCTATCTCCGGCTTTGAGCAGACTCTCCGCGAGGGCGCGTCGTAGTTTGATTTCGTCCTTCAGGCTGGGATTGGCGGCGAGATCACTCTGGAAATACTTCGCGCGCTCGGCATCTTTGTTGGGGTCAACTTTCCAGTCTTGATCGCGGTAGATTTTTTCCAGCAGCGCGGCCATCTTTTTTGTGCCAGGGGATTGATAAGGCTGCTGTGCCGCCGCCGTTAGCGAATGGGCGCCCAGCTCAATCGTAGCCAAACTCAACGCACACGCAAGCAAGATGGCGCGGTGCTTGGGGAACCCCGCCAAATTCTTCTCAGGCTCCAATTTTGGCCAAAATCTCACTCAGCTCCCGTCCCCCGGTAGATGGCGTTGCCCCAACCTGCGTAGCCAGCCAGGCGGCGACTCGGTTAGCGTTTTCGTTGATCTCATCGAGCGCCGCGCCGCGGAGGTAATGGTGCGCGAGACACGCCGTGAAGGCATCGCCCGCTCCGACCGCATCGGCGACCTTCACCTTGAAGCCTTGATGAGCGGCGACTTGACCATCCGCCACCAGCAAGCTGC
>JAYTQD010000125.1:0-1793 GCA_043746935.1 Acidobacteriaceae bacterium
GAAACGAACGCTAGGGATCAAGCACGATTCGGGCCAGCGACGCGATTTTATGTATCACTTCTTGTGTGAGCAGTTAAAATGTTGAAAATAAAACGTTTATATCTTTATTAAGTTGTAATATTTGATCTCGTTCGAGCTGGACCCCAAACTCCTGAGCCAATTCCTTGCACACATTTTCCGTAAGCTGCGGTTACAGCTCGCGTCGACCTTCCATCGCCTTGTGCATAGTCACTTCGTCGGTGTACTCAATGTCGCTGCCCGCCGGAACGCCAGTGGCAATCCGGGTCACTTTCACGCGCAGCTTTTTCAGCGCATCCGCCAGATAGCTGGCCGTGGCCTCGCCTTCGATGGTTGGGTTGGTGGCCAGAATCACTTCGTCCACTTCTCCCTGATCAACGCGCTGCGTCAGGTTCGAGATGCGCAGGTGTTCCGGCCCCACGCCGTGCAGGGGAGAAATCGTCCCGTGCAAAACGTGATAGACGCCGTTAAAATGTTTGGTTTTTTCGATGGATGCAATGTTCGTCGGCTCTTCCACCACGCACACCAGCCGATGATTCCGCGTTGGGTTCGTACAATAAGTGCAAGGGTCAACGTCGGTAATGTTGTTGCACACCGAGCACAGGCGCAACTGAGCCTTGAGGTCGCGCACCGCCGAGGCTAGCGCCTCCGCATTCTCGTCGCTCGAACGCAGAATATGAAACGCCAGCCGCTGCGCCGACTTGCTGCCAATACCCGGCAGTTTTTTGAGTTCTTCGATCAACCTCGCCATCGGCTCGGCAAAACGGCTCATGGGGCCCTTTCAGTTCTTGCGAAGCAGATGTCTTAAAGTCCCGGAAGGCCCAGACCACCCAGCATCCCGCTCATGCCGGATTTCATTGTCTCTTCCGCCTTGCGCCCCGCCTCGTTCACAGCGGCCGCGACCAGATCTTGCAACATCTCAAGATCGCCCGCCTTCACGACCTCGGGATCAATCACCACGCCCAAAATATGCTTAGCGCCATCCATCTTAACGACGACACTGCCGCCACCGGCGGAGCCTTCGACAACCGCCTCTCGCATCTTCTTCTGCATGGCCTCGTACTGCTGCCGGGCCATTTGCATCATGTTCTGTATATCAAACCCACCCATAAGACGCTCACAATGCAATTGGTAATTTTGTAATTTGGTAATTTGGCAATTTCTAAAATTACAAATTACAAAATTACAAATTTGCTACTTCTTGTTCTGATAATCAATCACGGTACGAATCTCCGCGCCAAATGTTTCCTGCATCTTCCGCACAATCGGATCTTCCGCAACCCGGCTTGTGCTGGCGCCGGGTTTGCGCGCTGGACTCTTGGTATTCGGCGTACCGTTCGCTTCGCCGCCACCGGATATCTTCAACTTCGCGGGCCGTCCCAGAGCCTGACTTGCCGCCGCGTTGGCAGCTTTCAGCGGCTCCGCCCCCAGCGTCATAGTCACTGTAAAATCGGACGCCACAACTTGTACGGAAGGCTGGCTGCCCTCAAAAAACCATCGTCCCCCGCTCAACAGGTTCGCTGCCATGGGATGCCCGGCGGATTCGACCGCCGTGCTGACTGCCGCGCCAAGTTCCTCCGGCGTTAGCGTCGCGCCCGGTGTTGCCATCGGGGTCGGCGGGGCGGTGATCGTGACTGGCTCGATCTTCGCTTGCTCAATCTTGGCCGGTGGCGTCTTGACTGCGTCCGGCACCGCCGCCATTTCTGGACGTGACTGAGGCGCGACTAGGGGATGCGGCATTGGTGCGGCTGATCCCAAAATCACTGGTTCAGAAG
>JAYTQD010000126.1:0-1791 GCA_043746935.1 Acidobacteriaceae bacterium
TCGAGAAAAACCCCAACGACTTCGAGGCTCACTACAATCTGGCGGCCATGCTGCAAGCCCGGGAACAGATCAAGGAAGCGATTCCAGAGTACGAACACGCCGTAAGCATCCAGCCCGAAGACGCCACCGCGAACAATGCCCTTGGCGAAGCGCTCCTGCTCGACGGACAAAGCGACGAAGCTGTTCGTCATTTTCAAATTGCGCTCAAGGCGAAGCCGGGCTATTTCGACGCGCACTACAACCTGGGGATTGCGTTGGCGGGGAGAGACAATCTGGCGGGCGCTGCCGAACAGTTCCGTGACGCGGTCCGCCTGAATCCACAAGATGCTGATGCCCACGCCAATCTGGGCAGCGCGCTCGCGGCGCTCGGAAAGACAGCCGAAGCGAAATTGCATTTCGAGCGGGCGCTGGAAATCAATCCGGCGCACAGTCTGGCGCGCGAGAATTTAGAACAACTGCGGCAAGCTGGAGGTGACCGATGATGCAGCGCCACTGCTGGCTCGCGGTGATCTCTTGTTGCTTGGTGGCGTCTTGTGCGGAAGCCTATCCGCAACAAGCCGCAGCCAGCACAGCTGCCGAATCCCCCTTCCTGGCAGCCCGCCGCCTTTCGCAGGAAGGCAAGCACGACGAAGCCCTGGCCGCTCTGCGCGATCTGCAAAGCAAATCTCCCATCCTCCAAGGCCTAGACCACGAATTCGGCATCGCCTACTACAAAAAAGGCGACTATCCGCAGGCCATCGCCTCATTTAAAAAAGCGCTCGACGCCGATGCCCGCGACGGCGAAGCCACGCAGCTGCTCGGCCTTTCTTACTACCTAACCGGCCATGCCTCCGACGCCGCGCCGCTGCTGGAAAAAGTGCAAACCTGGTTTCCGCGCGCCAACCTGGATGCCAGTTACATTCTAGGCGTCTGCTATATCCAGTCGAAAGACTACGACCGCGCCCGCAAAGCGTTCGCAACGATGTACGATGTTGCTCCCGACTCTGCCGCGGCGTATCTCTTTACGGCTCGCATTTTGGTGCGGCAGGAGTTCGACCCCGTCGCCGAGGAGTACGCACAGAAGGCCGTCGCGCTGGACCCCAAACTTCCTCTGGCGCATTTTTTATTGGGCGAGCTGTATCTTTATAAATCGCGAATTCCGGAGGCGATCACCGAGCTGCAAAAGGAACTTGCGCTGAATCCTGGCCACGCCGCAACATACTACAAACTTGGGGACGCGTACTCGCGCATACAAAACTGGGACGAGGCCGAGCGGCTGCTACAGCGCTCGATATGGCTGGATGCCACGTCCACCGGCCCGTATATCCTAATGGGCAAGGTGTTGCTGAAGAAAGGTGAAACTGAACTCGCCGTGCGGGCGCTGCGGCGCGCTGAAACCATGGACCCGGCCAACGCCATGCCGCATCAACTGCTGGGTCAGGCCTACCGGGAACTGGGTCGTACAGAGGACGCGGAGCGCGAGTTGCGTATGGCCAACCAGTCGCATTCGGATTCGGAAGAGTTGCGAGTCACTCCGGCGGAAACGAAGTAGCGGGAGTTTCTGATTTGAAACTAATTCTTGCGATCTACAAATGGAACACATGACCAAACCAGCAACCATCGTAGGCCTCGGCGAAGTTCTGTGGGACTTGCTGCCTTCCGGGAAGCAGCTCGGAGGCGCACCCTCGAATTTTGCCTACATGGCAAATGTGCTCGGAGACTGCGGCGTCGTCGCCAGCCGCGTTGGCACTGACGACCTTGGACGCGAAGCGAAACGCGCGATGGACAAACTCGGCATTACTACGTCCTACG